>JAKMEU010000392.1 GCA_022425845.1 Luminiphilus sp.
GGTCCTGATCCGCCGTTTAAAGGGCGGTTAGGAGGGCCGCCTCTCCCAGTGCCCGCGCGACAACTTCCCTGGCCAGCAAATCCGCGCTGTCAAATATCGGAACGGGCAGCTCCGCGAGCGTGTCTGCCAGCAGCGATAGCTCGGTGCAGGCGATCAGCAGACAGTCGGCCCCCCGGGCGATCAGGCCCTGGGCACAGTCCAGCAGCTCTGCCGTGTTTGCCTCCGCCCGCTTGCCCTTGATCATCATAATCAGCGCCATCAACCGTTCCTGACTGGACGCATCCGGAAAGACCAGCGTTTTGTCCCGCTCTGCAAACGGCCCGTCGTAGAGGGATGTTATTTGAATGGCCGTGGATGCCAGCAGACCGACACGGTGTGCGCCGGGTGCGGCGCCGTGGACCCTGAGTGCCGCATTGTCGAGCATGTTGACCACCGGAACGGTGCTGGCAGCTGTAATCTCGTTGATGTAGTGATGAGCCGTATTGCAGGGTATGGCCAGGAAATCTGCGCCTTGATGTATCAACCCTTCGGCCATCGCGATGAGCGCGGGGGCAGGGCTGGGTCCTGAACCCTCAATAATGGCTTCGATCCGGGAGGGTACGGCGGGGTCGCAGTCGATCACCATGCGAATGTGGTCCTCATCCACCTCTGCAGGGGTGAGGTTGATTATCCGCTGCAGCAGATCCACCGTGGCTTCGGGGCCCATGCCCCCGAGGATACCCGCCGTCAGTTTTGCTGGTGTGTTGCTAGCGCCCATGGGGTTGTTCCGTGGCCGAGGTGGCCAGGTGAATTTCCTCAGCGATGATGGTGGCGACCCGTTCGCAGTCAGCTTCGCTGAAAGTGAGGGGAATGCGCATGTCCAGCAGTGTCGACAGGATCTCGGTGGTTTGGGGCAGCAGCACTGCTTCGGATGGGTGGGTAGTCTCGGACTCGGGTGCGAAAAACTGCCAGTGGTCGTAACGGCTGGTGTAACCCCTGGGCCGCTCTTCACCGAACCACTTCAGCACAACGCCGCGCAGTGAGCAGCGATCCCGGAAGCAAGCTATGGCTTCAGCGGGCCATGTGGGCAGGCGAAACTGGATTGAGCTGCCGACATAAAACTCTCGAGTCGAACGCGGTTCGAGTGCTACGGCGGAGCTCGACGCCAGAATCGCCTCGATGATGCGATAGCGCCGGTTCCAGCGTTCAATATTGGCATCGAGCTGCTCAAGTTGAGGCAGCAGCACCGCGGCCCGGAGGTGGTCCATACGGCCGCTGTAGTTGGGTGTCGTGTAAATATAAGGCTCAAAGGCCGCGGGTTCAGGTGCCGCGCTGTGACGGTCGTAGAGCATGTAACTGCCGGAATACAGGATCGCTTTAGCCATGATGTCGGGATCGCTCGTCGCGAGCAGACCGCCCTCACCGGAGTTTATGTGTTTGTAGCTTTGCGTGCTGAAGCAAGCCACGCTGCCAAAGGTACCACTGCGGCGCCCGTCCCACGCTGCGCCCAGGGTGTGGGCGCAGTCTTCGACGAGGCAGATATCCTGTTCATCACAGATCTGCAGTAGCCGCTCCATATCGGGCATGTGACCGCGCATGCAAGACAGCAGGAGAAAGCGTGCCTCCGATGTCCTGATGCAGTGCGCGAGATGATCGAGGTCGATGGTGAGCCCGGGGGTTGTTTCTACCCAGACCGGTGCAGCGGCCACGCTGTGCAGGGCCCCTGCGACGGGCGCCAGGGTGAAGCCATTGCACAGCACCTGATCACCGGGCTCGACGCCGGCAGCATGAAGTGCAATGGATAGGGCGTAACCACCACTGGCGCAGGCGAGGGCGAAGGGAAGGTCGAGATACTGGGCGAAGCGTTGCTCAAGCAGCGCCGTGGGCCCAGCGCTATCCGACGCATCGCTGTAACGATGGAGTTGGCCGCTGCGCAGCACCGCTACGGCGGCCTCTATTGCTGCCTCCGGAATGGGTTCCTGCTGCGTGAAGGATTTGTTGAATCGGCCTGTCATGGTGTCAGTATGCCCGACTAGACTTCCGGCCTGGGGGGCCATTGGTCGTGGACCTCAAAATCCCATCGCTGCTGGGGAAAATACTTATTGAGCCGCCAGTCGCAGGCCCGGGCATGGCCCTCCATACCCTCGTAGCGCGATAGCCGTGACCCCACTGAGCTCATCGTCTCGTTGGCCTGCTCGGATATCTGCTGGCTGGTGACGATCTTGAGAAACTTCTGAACGTTGAGGCCGCCGCTGTAGCGGGCGGCGCCACCCGTGGGTAGAACATGGTTGGGCCCGGAACATTTGTCGCCATGGGTCACGGTGCTGCCCTCACCCAAAAAGAGAGAGCCGTAATTGATTAGCCGCTCTTTCCACCAGACCAGGTCACGCGCGATGACCTGCAGGTGTTCACAGGCATAGCGATCACTGATCTCGGCGACCTCCTCGCGATTACTGCCCAGTGCAATGACACCAAAATCGCGCCAGGCCTGTGCCGGGACATCGGGTTGAGGCAGGCTCGCCAGTAGCTGGGGCATGATGTCCAACACCGCCTGCGCCAGCGGACGAGAATCGGTAAACAGCCAAACCGCCGAGTGGGGTCCGTGTTCTGCCTGAGACAGTAAATCGATGGCGATTGTCCGAGGGTCTGCCGAGTCGTCAGCAATGATGGCCGATTCAGTGGGTCCCGCGATGACGTCGGTACCGACGCGACCGAAGAGCAGGCGTTTGGCCTCGGCAACGTAGGCGTTCCCGGGCCCCACAATGATATCTGCGGACGGGCCATCCAAAAGTCCGAATGCCATCGCTGCGATGGCCTGCACGCCACCGAGCTGAAACACCGTATCCGCACCGGCCACCGATAAGGCATAGGCTACGGCGGGGTCTATGTGCTTACCTCGGGGTGGCGAGCAGACCGTAATGTGGGGTACGCCAGCGACTTTTGCGGTGGTAACGGTCATGAGTGCGGAGGCAACGTGGGCGTAGCGCCCACCCGGCACATAGCAACCCGCACACTGAACAGGAATGACTTTCTGGCCCAGTGTGACGCCGGGAAATGTTTCAATCTCGAAACTCGAAAGGCTGTCGCGCTGCGCCCGGGCGAAGCCTGCGATCTGCTCGTGGGCGAAATGTATGTCGGCCTTAAGCTGGTCGGGTATCTGTTCCGCCAGTTCAGACCAGTCCGGGGGTGACAGCAGGAAATCACCGGCCCAGCCATCCAGTTGTTGGGCGTAGTCGCGCACGGCCGCCGCGCCCCGAGTTTCCACATCGTCTAGCATCTCTTGCACCCTGCGGGTGACGGCTGCGGGACGGTTGCCCGGGTCCTGACATTGAGGCCGCTTCAGCAACTCCATCGGGCACCCCCCTTAACTTCTGACCCCGGCACGATCACAGCGACGGCGCCGCAACAGGGTAGGTGTCGAAGCCAAAGGCCTGGCGATAGCCAAACAAGGCCTGTGCACCCCCGGTGTGGACAAAAACGATATTCATTGATTTATCGAATTCGCCTTTGCGGATGCCATCGATCAGACCGGCGGCACCTTTCCCAGAATACACGGGGTCGAGGAGCAGGCCTTCATAGCGGGCGAACAGCGACAGGGCCTCGAGGGTGTCCTCCCGTGGGATACCGTATCCGGCACCCACGTAGTTGCAGTTGGCGACCACCTGGTCTCTGCCGACTGCATCGGGGCAACCCATCAGGTCTGCTGTGGCGCAGGCGAGCGTGTAAACATTGGCTTCCTGCTGGGCACGCGGTGCGCGAACACCGTAGCCCAGCACGGGCACATGAGACCGGGTGGTGGCAAAACCGGCGACCAGGCCCGCCTGGGTTCCTGCACTGCCGGTAGCGTGGGTCACCAGATCAATGTTCAGACCGCTGTTATTCGCCTGGTAAAGCAGTTCGAGGGCGCAGTGGGCATAACCCAGTGCGCCGATGGGGTTCGAGCCCCCGCCCGGGATGATGTAGGGTTTGGCACCGTTGTTTTCCAGTGTCGCGGCCAGGTCGGCCAGTGCGGCGTTCATGTCGGTGCCGCCGGGGACCTGACGCAAGGATGCCCCCATCATCTGGTCGAGCAAGACATTGCCGTTGTGGTTGTAATCGGGGTCGTCACTGCCGGTGCGATCTTCCAGCAAGATCTCGCAGGCCAGGCCCAGCCGGGTCGCTATCGCGGCACTTTGGCGCACGTGATTTGATTGCGTGGCGCCTTGTGTGACGATGGTGTCCGCTCCTTTTGCCAGAGCGTCTGCCATTAAAAATTCCAGCTTACGTGTCTTGTTGCCGCCCCCCGCGAGTCCGGTGCAGTCATCGCGTTTCACCCACAACTGGGGACCACCCAGGGCCTTTGACAGGTTCTCCATAGGTTCAAGTGGTGTAGGCAAGTGGGCAAAGTGAAGTCGGGGGAAGCGTGACAGCAGCATGGGCTGGAACCTTTGTTGACCTGAGGGACGAGAACCAGCTTAAACCCAGCTGCGGTAACAACCCAAGTACTGTACGCACAGGTACTCCAAACTGAGGTGCTGCATAAGGCTGCGGCTCTGGGGTGCCGGCACACAGTTGCTCAGTCAGGCAATTGAAAAATCTCTTCAACCGAACAGTTGAGGGTTTTGGCGATTTTCAGTGCCAACACGGCAGAGGGAATGTACACCCCGTTTTCGATGGCATTGATGCTCTTTCTCGAGACGCCGGCGTATTCAGAGAGATCCTGCTGCGTCAGCTTGGCCCCCTTCCTCATACCCTCGAGACGATTGAGTAATTTCTCGTGGTGTCTGCCCATTGTTACCCTTCTTCAAACTTCTCGACGGCTTTACTGAGGTGAACGCTGTCGTTGGGGAACAGGTATCCGGCAATGATAGTGCCCGCGCCAATGGCCGCGGCAAGGAGCCCCACGCCTTTTAAAATAAAGCCAAGGAAGGTCGTACCCATCAGGTATAAACCGATCCCCACAAACAGTGTGATGACGCCTCCTCGTCGGTAGTCAATGGGTTCCTTCGGCCGGTCGTCGAGCAGGTTCATTAAATCGTCCAGTCGCTTCGGGTCACCGAGATTTTTTGAAATTTCAATGAGGGTTTCCCGCTTGTTTTTGGCGTCCAGATACAGCCAGACGAATACCGAGATGGGAACGAGGATTCCCGTGAGGATCGCAAACACTTTGATTACATCATCCGTAATATGTCGTTGCCTGTTCCTAAAGAATGTAACGTAAACGTATCATATTGACAGGAGAAGTAAAGGTTACATTTTTTGATTCGGTCCTGTGCCGGGTTATGGCGCGTCGGTGGCAGGCGCCAATCCAACGCGGTTCCGGCCGTAGCCAAAGGACACAATCCGGCTCAGTTCAGAGAGGCTCCGTCCGCTCTGCTGGCGAAGGTCATTGAAGAAAGACTGGGCTGCCCGTAACGCGCGCAGACTGGTGATCCCTGAGTCGACAATGTCATGAAGCCGCAGGAACCCTTCAACGTCGGCGGTCAGTAAAAACGTATCGACGCCGAGTGTGCGCAAGGCATAGGGGCCCGTATTTCCGCCCAGCCGACTGCCTTCCTTTTTTAGGTAAAGCCACAGCCCAATGACATCGTCCTCCGGCCAGTTGGCTATGAAATCGCCAAACGTGACATTCCCCTTGCGTTCAGTCTCAGCGATCATCGCGGCATTCTCCCGGATGGTCAGCACTTTGCTGTGATTGCGAATAATGGCCGGGTTCGCCGCCTTACGGTCAAGCATGTCGTCGGGCATCATGAGCAGTCGCTGGATATCGAAGTTCCAGAACACCTCTTCGAAGTCCTTCCACTTTTTATCAACCACCCGCCAGACAAACCCCGATTGGAAGATCTTCCGTGTGAATTCAGCCAGATAACGGTCTGAGCCCAGCACTCGCAGGTGTTTTCTGTCGGCTACTTGCGGGAGCAGGGCTTCAACGGCAGCCGCTCCCCCTTTGCGCTCGCAGGCTCTTTCATACAGCGTTTCATAGTCGGGGAGGCTCATACCCGGGAGTGTACTTCGAAATCGACGATTGGCGCTCTGCAAGTGGGTCCCGTGTCCCGGCGGCGGCCCGTTTGAGTTCGGAAGCTGTTTCCGATGATTGCGTCAGAGATGAAACAGGTCAGCGACTTGCGGCTTATGTATTGGTTAAACTGTCCTGATGGATTCAATGATGATGGCACTGCCGATCTTTGCCCTGCTTATGGCAGCAGAGGCAATTTTCACCCACCTGCGAGGGCACAATGTGTATGCGCTCAAGGACTTCGGGGGTTCGATGTCGCAGTTGGGGATCAACATCGTCATGCGGCTGGCTGTTGGCGGTGCCATCATCAGCCTGCATTTCTTCCTCTATCAGTTTCGTATTTTTGAGGTGCCCGCCGGTCCCTTGGGATGGCTACTGACGTTCATCGTTATCGATTTCGTGTTCTATTGGTATCACCGCGCCCAGCATCGCGTTCGATTTTTGTGGTGTGCCCATGTGGTTCATCATTCCAGTGAGCATATGAACCTTGGGACGGCGCTGCGGCAATCTCCCACCGGCCCCTTTACCAAGGTGCTTTTTTACTGGCCGCTCCCCCTGTTGGGGTTTGACCCTCTGGTCATCGTCAGCGCGGGCACGTTGGCGACCCTGTACGGTTTCTGGACGCACACCCAGGTGGTGAAGAAGCTCTGGGCACCGCTAGAGCGGTGGTTTGTGACGCCCTCACATCACCGCTCACACCACGGGTCCAATCCCGAGTACGTGGACAAGAACTACGGTAATTTCCTGATTGTCTGGGACCGGTTGTTCGGTACGTTTGAGCCCGAAGTTGCGCCGGTGCGGTACGGGCTGATCACCAATATCGATACCTACAATCCCCTGCGTATTGCCTTTGCCGAATGGGTCAGGTTGCTGCGTGACTCAATGGCTGTTTCATCGTTGGCGGGCCTGTCACGTTTGTGGCTTCGACCCCCCCGGGCACGATCTGAGTCAGCGCTGGAATCCGGGACGGTAAGCACCTGAACCCAGCCGTCCGAAGGTCAGTCAAGCGTTGATGCTGGGGATGCCTTGCCCGCGGTGCAGCCTCGGTAAGCTCTTCTCAATTCATCGGGGATATTCTAGGGTGTAACCCCCGAGAGGGAATGGGTCTGACACGGGCACACTGTAAAGACATTGGACTATGGCGCGAGACCGAAAGACTGAAATACTGCGATCGGCGATAGCAATCATTGCTGATAAGGGCTACGGCAGCCTCAGCATGCGCGCCCTGGCCCGTGCCAGCGGGTTGAAACTGGGTGCGTTGCAGTACCACTTCCGAACCTGGGAGGCGCTGCTCGTTGCGCTTGTCCACTACATTGAAACAGAGATCACGACCGCGTTTGAAGCCGCGGCCGGTTCTATTGACCAGGCCTCGGTCATGGATTTGGTTGAGCTCATTTTGGATGAGCATGCGGGCACATCGGATGGTTTGTTTAGCGACCGGCTTTGGGTTCAGCTGTGGGCCATGGAGCAGGTGGAGCCCCTGGTTTCGGATTTGCTTGAGGAGGTCTATGCCAAGTTTCTGGTTCAGCTGGAAACGAGGCTTGCGGAAAGTGGTTGCGCCCAGCCCCGTGCGCAGGCGCTGGCGCTGATAAGTATGATTGAGGGGGAGTCGCTTTTTGTCGGCACGGGCCGGCGGTGGGCGAAGGACCGTTCGGCGGTGCGCGAGGCTATATTGAGTATAGTGCGAGAGCGCTATTAACCTGCCGGTGTCTCTGGATGGTTCCAGCAGGGTGCTACCCCATTGGCGCAGCTCGCGCCTGTCTGGTGACCCGCTGTCCTCCCCGCCGCTTGCCGCCAGGGTGACCTGATTAGCCGCGGCTGAACGCGTCCCATGGTGCGTGGTAGTGAGTCGACAAAAAAAGCAGCCGCCTTCAGGGTAACCGGGTCAAGCTTATGGCTGTTTCAGATTTAACTTCTTCTATCACCACATAGGTATGGGTTTGGTCTACGAGGGGGATCATCGCCAGCTTCTCTCCCAGAAATCGCTGATAGTCCTGCATATCTGAACAGCGAATCTTCAATAGATAGTCAAATCCACCTGCCACCATGTGACAGCTTTCGACTTCTGGCAGCGACCGCATCTCGCGGGAGAACTCGCGCAGATTGGCGGTACTGGTATTGGTCAGATGAACCTGAATGAAAGCCACCGTTGAGGCATTGAGCTTGTGAGGGTCAGCGAGCGCAACATAGCCGACAATGTAGCCCTCGCGCTCCAGTCGCCTGACACGGTCTAGGCAAGGGGTCGGACTGAGTCCCACTTTCGCTGCAAGTTTGACGTTGGATAAGCGGCCATCGCGCTGCAGCAGCTCGAGAATCTTGCGGTCTATACGATCCAATGCCATGGCGGGACTTCCAGCAGCAGTAAATAAGTCTTGAATGAAATATACGGTATTAAATGCTGATTATAAGCCAAATTAAGAGTTAAAAGCTGCGCCGTATCACGATAATACAGAGTTATATATTGCATCGTTGGTGGCCTGCCATGCTGGAAGAGTTACGACATAGTGTTCGGCGTCAGACCCACGTCGATGAAAAGCAGGTGGTCTCCGAGCTGCTCCGGTATGACAACCTCAATGAGGCCAGCAAGGCCTCGGTTTCCCAGCAGGCCACTCTGCTGGTTAACGGTTGCCGTCGTCGCAGTCACCAAGCCGGCACCTTGGATGCCTTCCTTCAGGAATTTGGGCTGTCCAATAAGGAAGGTGTCGCGCTCATGTGCCTGGCAGAGGCCCTGTTGCGGGTACCCGATGAGGCGACAGCTGATCAATTGATCGCTGAAAAAATCCGCTCGGGAGACTGGGGCTCTCATCAGGGCGCATCCTCCTCTCGATTTGTTAACGCGTCTGTTTGGGGTCTCATGCTGACCGGCCGTATCGTCGGTCTGGAGAGCGATGCCACCGAGGACCCGGGTTCCTGGGTTCGAACGCTGACCAAAAAGCTGGGGGAGCCCGTTGTTCGGCAAGCCGTACTGCAGGCAATGAAAATAATGGGTGGGCAGTATGTGCTGGGGCGCACGATCGAAGAAGCCATTCGGAAAGGGCGCACCACCAACAGTGCGGGCACCCGGTTTTCCTTTGACATGCTGGGAGAGGGCGCCCGCACCGCGACCGATGCACAGCGCTATTTTGACGCCTATGCCGAGGCCATTCGTGTTTTGGCCGCCAGCAACGACGACAGCGACATAACCAGCGCCGCGGGCATTTCTATCAAGCTCTCTGCACTCCATCCCCGCTATGCCTACCGCCAGCAGGGCCGCGTCATGTCGGAGTTGCTGCCCAGGGTTAAAGCCCTGGCCTTGATGGCGCGAGCCGGTGGGTTGAGTTTCAACATTGACGCCGAGGAATCTGAACGCCTGGATATCTCCCTCGACGTCTTTGAGGCATTGGCTAAAGATCCGGATCTCGTGGCCTGGGAGGGTCTGGGGTTTGTCTTGCAGGCCTATCAGAAGCGCGCCGTCGCCACCTGCGACTGGTTGATCGAACTGGCGCACCAGACCCACCGGCGCTTGATGATTCGACTGGTGAAGGGTGCTTACTGGGACCGGGAGATCAAGCACGCACAGGAGCGCGGGCTAGCCGATTACCCTGTGTTTACTCGAAAGTGCCACACCGATCTTTCCTATCAAATTTGTGCGGCCAAACTCCTGGCCGCCGCGGACGCCGTGTTCCCACAGTTCGCGACGCACAACGCGCATACGGTTGCAATGATTATGAGGCTGGCCAGAGGCCAGACTGACTTCGAATTCCAGCGTTTGCACGGTATGGGACAGTTGCTCTACGCGCAGCTATCCGAGTCTGCTCCGGACACAACGATCCGCGTGTACGCACCCGTGGGCAGCCACAAGGACCTCCTTCCGTATCTGGTCAGAAGGTTGTTGGAGAACGGGGCCAACAGCTCATTTGTTAATCGATTTTTGGATGCGAACGTGCCCGCTGAAGTGCTGAACCGGGACCCGGTGCAAGACGTTCTGGCGGTCCCTGAACGTCGTCACGTGAGGATTCCCTTGCCGAGGCACTTGTATGCCCAAGAGCCTGCGCCCTGGCTCAATGCGAATGGACTCGATTTGGATGATGCATCCGTGGTCAGCGCTCTGCTGCCCCAGCTCTTGACGCCACCGTCACAGCAATTGGAAGCGCTGCCCATCGTGGGCGGACAGTCTGTCATCGGTGACCTGACACCCGTAACCAATCCGGCATCAGGTTCGGTGGTTGGCTTTGTGGCATCGGCCACGGCAGAGCAGCGGGAACAAGCCCTCGAACGTGCGACTGCTGTACAGCCTCACTGGGATCGCAAGGGTGCAAGTCATCGCGCCGCATGCCTGGAGCGTGCCGCCGATTTGCTGGAGTCGGAGACACCGGTACTGATGGGAATGATCGTAGCTGAGGCGGGTCGGACCATTGACGATGCCCTCGCTGAAGTTCGGGAAGCGATTGATTTCTGTCGCTACTATGCGCAGCAGGCGAAGCACAATTTTTCAGCGCCACTGACGCTGCCCGGCCCAACGGGAGAGCTCAACGAACTCAGTCTGCAGGGAAGGGGGGTTTTCCTCTGCATTAGCCCGTGGAACTTTCCCCTCGCTATTTTTGTGGGGCAGGTGGTCGCGGCGCTGGTGACCGGGAATGCGGTCATTGCAAAACCGGCGGAACAAACGCCCCTGATTGCGTCTCACACCGTGAAATTGCTTCACGATGCGGGCATTCCGCAGGACATTCTCCACTTGCTCCCGGGGGATGGTGAAACCGTGGGCGCCGCGCTGGTGGTCGACAGCCGAATATCGGGAGTGGTATTCACCGGCAGCACCGAGACAGCGCAAAGCATCAATCGACAGCTCGCAGCCCGGGAGGGACCTATCGTGCCGCTGATTGCTGAAACCGGCGGCCTGAACGTGATGTTGGTGGATGCAACGGCGCTACCCGAGCAGGTCGTGGATGACGTAATCGCATCGGCCTTTCAAAGTGCGGGGCAGCGCTGTAGTGCATTGCGCGTGCTGTACCTGCAGGACGACATTGCGGATGCCGTTGTAGACATGCTGTGCGGAGCAACCCAAGAATTGAGGGTTGGCGACCCGGCAGAGTTACGAACAGATGTCGGGCCGGTCATCGACGCGCAGGCCCAGCGGGAGATTGATCAGCATGCCGAAAGGATGTGCCGGGAGGGTCGGCGCTTGACGGCAGCCTCGCTGGACCCCGAGCTCTCCAATGGCCACTTCGTCGCCCCCCAGATTTACGAAATAGAACACCTCGGTCAACTGGACCGCGAGGTGTTCGGGCCCATCCTGCATGTGATTCGATACAAGAAATCGCAGCTGCAGGCTGTTTTGGCCGATATCAGGGCGTCGGGCTATGGACTCACCCTGGGTATTCACAGTCGGATAGACGGCTTTGCCCAGGCAGTCTTTGAAAATACTCGAGTGGGCAACACCTATATCAATCGCAACACGGTGGGCGCGGTCGTGGGTGTGCATCCGTTCGGTGGTCAAGGTCTGTCGGGTACGGGGCCGAAGGCGGGTGGACCTCACTATCTCTATCGTTTCGTCACTGAGAAGACCCGCACGGACAATGTGGTGGCCAAGGGCGGCAATACGGATCTATTCACGCTTCAGGAGTAGGATGTCCAATGGATTGGATCGAATGGGCCAGCAGGCGACCCGATGCCGACTGCTTATACGCTTTAAACTGTGGTTTAATTCGCGCGCGTTCACGGGGTGCAGAGATACCGGCTGCCATCCCCCAAAATTCCCCGCAATTTATTGGAGCCCGGGACACATGAAGTGGCAGAAACTGGGGAAGGAATTACCGCAGGTCTATAACCCGGTCACCCGTTTGATTGGTCGATTGACCCTTCGGACCATGGGCTGGCGCATCCGGGGTGAGTTTCCCAATCGGCCGAAGTTTATCGTCGCCCTGATGCCCCACAGTTCCAACATGGATTTTATCCTGACGATTGCGGTGCTGTGGGCGCTGGGCCTCAAGTCGAGCTTTATGATGAAGCACACCCTGTTCTGGTTTCCCCTGGGGCCCATCTTGCGGGGTCTGGGCGGCATACCCGTTGACCGCCGCAGTTCCCAGGGCCTGGTCGAGCAGATGAGCGCCGAATTTCGTCGTCGCTCTCGCCTTGTGCTGGGCGTTACGCCCCAGGGGACCCGGTCGGCTTCGGGAGAGTTCAAGCAGGGCTTTGCAAGAATTGCCTCGGCCGCTGCGGTTCCCGTATTGCCCGCCATCCTGCACTACAAAAACCGGACGGTGCGGCTGGCGTCGCTGATCGAGGAATTCAATGACGTGCCCAAACTTATGGCGACCGTCCAAGCGCTGTCACTGAGCGGATCTGCGAGATCGTGAACCGCAGCCGCGTGGCTTGAGTCCGCCTCGACTATCATTGCACTGTGCGCGGATTTGCCCAGGCGCAGTCACAGAAGCCGGGCAGGGTCGTTTTACGCTCAGGCCTTTGTCGCCGTTAGCGGCGTCGCCCCCAGTACACCCGCGACAAGCCCGAAGCCTGCCAGGCGCCATCTGCAGGTAAGCGGCCCGAGGACACTGCACAGCGTCCTCGGTGCAAATGCCTGTCTGCCTTGGGTTTAGAAGAAGCCCAACGGACTATCGGCATAGCTGATGAGCAGGTTTTTCTTCTGCTGGTAGTGCTCCAACGTGACCTTGTGGCCCTCACGGCCGATGCCCGATTTCTTGTAACCGCCAAAGGCAGCATGAGTGGGATAGGCGTGGTAGCAGTTCATCCATATCCGTCCCGCCTGAATGCCTCGCGCCATGCGATAGGCCCGGTTGGTATCCCGGGTCCAAAGTCCGGCGCCCAATCCGTATTCAGTGTCATTGGCAATGGCCAGCGCTTCCTCTTCGGTTTTGAAGGTGGTGACGCCGACCACGGGGCCGAAGATCTCCTCTTGGAACACACGCATTTCGTTACTGCCTTTGAAAAACGTGGGCTGGATATAGTAGCCGCCGCCAAGGCCTTCAACCTGTTCTATATCACCGCCAATGAGGATCTCCGCGCCTTCCTCGCGGCCGATCTGCAGGTAGCCCATGATTTTATCGAACTGCTCCTGGGACGCCTGGGCACCGACCATTGTGTTGACATCAAGGGGGTTGCCCCGGGTGATCTTCTTGGTTCGCTCGATCACCATCGCCATGAAGGGCTCATAAATATCTTCGTGGATCAGAGCCCGGGAGGGGCAGGTACAAACCTCACCCTGATTCAGGAAGCCCAGCACCATGCCTTCCACGGCCTTGCTGATAAAATCGTCACTTTGATCCATGACGTCGGCAAAATAGATGTTCGGCGACTTGCCCCCCAACTCGACGGTGGAGGGAATCAACGTCTCGGCGGCGCAGCGCAGAATGTGATGCCCGATGGCGGTAGACCCCGTAAACGCAATCTTCGCAATACGGGTACTGGTCGCCAGGGCTTGTCCTGCCTCGGTGCCGTACCCATTAACGATATTCACCACACCCGCGGGTAACAGGTCACCGATGAGTTCCATCAGAACGCAGATAGAGGCGGGCGTTTGTTCAGCCGGTTTCATCACCGTGCAGTTGCCTGCGGCCAGCGCGGGCGCGAGCTTCCAGCAGGCCATAAGTAAGGGAAAGTTCCAGGGAATGATCTGACCCACCACGCCCAGGGGTTCGTGGATGTGGTAGGAGACCGTGGTGGGATCTATTTCTGCCATTGAGCCTTCCTGTGCCCGAATGCAGCCGGCGAAGTAGCGGAAGTGATCCACACACAATGGCAGGTCGGCGGCGAGGGTCTCGCGCACGGCCTTGCCGTTGTCCCAGGTCTCGGCCACCGCGAGCATCTCGAGGTTGGCTTCAATACGATCGGCTATTTTCAGGAGAATGTTGGAGCGCTCGGTCGCTGGGGTGGCGCCCCAGGCATCCTTGGCCGCGTGTGCAGCATCCAGTGCCAGATTGATATCAGCCTCTTTTGATCGCGGGATCTTGCAAAATTCCTCTCCGTTGACCGGAGAGATATTGCCAAAATACGCGCCATCGACGGGGGCAACCCATTCGCCCCCGATGTAGTTTTCATACTGGGGCTTGAACTGAACAATGGCTCCCTCGGAGCCCGGGTTTGCGTAGACCATGATGACCTCTTTGTTATTGAAATTTTTGTTCCTGATGTAAAACGATAACCCCTTTCCCTGGCTTTAACTACACCTGAACCTTTGATGCCTGGGGATGGTCCCGGGCGAGATCGGCACTCTATGGTCGGCGGGCTGCTTTTGCCCCGAGCTGAGGTCCCGTTTGCCCGGTTGTTGCGGCATCGGGAGCAGAGGCCAGTCCGACAGACTGCACTACCGAGCCCGTGCCTGTTTGGATAGCGACGAGCAGTACCTGAGCGAGCATAATCAGTAGATGAGAAGAATCC
>JAKMEU010000012.1 GCA_022425845.1 Luminiphilus sp.
CCCCCCGGCATGCCACCGCCGGGAGGCATCATGCCGCCCAACCCCCGCATCATTTTCTGCATACCGCCGCCTTTCATTTTCTTCATCATCTTCTGCATTTGCTTGTGTTGTTTTAGAAGGCGATTGAGATCCTGTACCTGGGTACCCGAGCCCAGGGTTATCCGGCGCTTGCGCCCCCCAGATATCAATTCTGGCTTGCGTCGCTCGAGTGGCGTCATGGAATCAATCATGGCCTCCATTCGAGCAAACTGCTTGAGATCAACATTCTGCTGGGCCATGGCGGCCATATTCCCCATGCCCGGCAGCTTGTCCATCATCGCACCGATGCCACCCATATTGCGCATCTGTTGCAGCTGTTCGCGGAAATCCTCCAGATCGAAACGCCCGCCTTTTTGCACTTTTTTGGCAAATCGCTGGGCTTTCTTCTGGTCAACCTTGCGCTCAGCATCCTCAATCAGGGAGAGAATGTCGCCCATGCCCAAAATTCGGGACGCCAGCCGATCGGGGTGGAACGGGTCGAGGGCGTCGGTTTTTTCGCCAACACCAAGAAACTTAATCGGCTTGCCCGTGACCGACCGGACGGAAAGCGCCGCTCCGCCGCGGGTATCCGCATCGACCTTGGTCAATATAACGCCGGTCAAAGGCAGTGCCTCGCCAAAGGACCGCGCTGTCATGACAGCGTCCTGCCCCATCATGGCGTCAACAACAAAAAGTGTCTCAATGGGAGAAACCGCGGCGTGAAGAGCCCGGATTTCGTCCATCATGGCTTCATCAACAGCCAGTCGCCCCGCGGTGTCCACAAGCAGCACGTCAGAGAAATTGACCCGCGCGTTGGCCAGCGCCCGCTGCACAATATCGATGGGCTTTTCGTCACCTGATGAGGGCTCAAACCGCGCCCCCACTTCCCCGGCGAGGGTCTCCAACTGTGTAATGGCTGCCGGGCGGTACACATCCGCGGATACCACCGCCACCCGCTTCTTTTCTCGCTCCATGAGGTAACGGGCCAGCTTGGCGACCGACGTGGTCTTTCCCGCTCCCTGTAAGCCCGCCACCATCACCACAGCTGGGGGCTGGGTATTGAGCGCCAGGCCCTCATTGGCGCTGCCCATGGTGTCTGTCAGTTCTGCCTGCACAATTTTAAGAAACGCCTGTCCGGGCGTCAGGCTTTGCGCCACCTCAGCGCCCACCGCGCGGGTTTTCACCGCCTCTGTGAACGATTTGACTACATCGAGTGCGACATCCGCCTCAAGCAGTGCCATGCGCACCTCGCGCAGGGTATCCTTGATGTTGTCCTCAGAGAGCCGGGACTTGCCGGCCATACTCTTTAGACTGGCTGACAGACGATCGCTTAATCCTTCAAACATGGGACCTCGGGTTGCACCCTGTCTGGGGGCGCCTCAAACGGTGATAAAGAGCGTAGTATACGTCCTGTCCGTGACGGACCCAATTGCCCAAAGTACGGAACACTGAGAGGACTGTTTGAGCGCCAACCCCGACCTGCTGCAAGCCGCGCTGGCCATTGCGACCGCACTGATTTACGTCGGCGCCGCCGCACGGCAGTTACTGACCCTCGATGGGCGTCGGCATCGGGCGCCCAAGGACGTTATTCTCCTGGCCGTAGCCGCCGTGTCCTGCCACTTGGCGAGCGTTATCGTTGATCTGGGCAGCGGTTCAATCGATCTGGGCTTCTACAAGATCTCATCGCTGATCTTTCTTATCATGGGCGTTATCAGCGTGATCAGCCTGCTGGTCCGCCCCCTGCAAATGGTGATCATCGCCACGTTTCCCTTCTCCGCCCTCGCTGTCCTTGTCAGTGCATTCGCACCGCCCACAGGACAGCCTCTGGAGGGCCTGAGTGGTGGCCTTCTGGCCCACGTCATCAGCTCTCTCCTCGCCTTCGGAGTCCTGACGCTGGCGTCACTTCAGGGCGCCCTTCTCTCGGTACAGACTTCCCGTCTGCGCAGTCACAACACCCGCGGAATCGTCCGTTTACTGCCCGCGCTGGATACGATGGAGCAGATGTTTTTTGAACTGCTCGCCGCTGGAACCCTTTGGCTGACCGTTGCAGTGGTATCGGGCGGGCTATTTGTTGACGACCTACTGGGGCAGAAGCTGGTGCACAAGACCGTACTGACTACGCTCTCCTGGGCCCTGCTCACCCTGACACTGATCGTGCACTGGCAGCGGGGACTGCGCATCAGTTCGGCTCTGTCACTGGTTTTCACGGGATATGGCCTGATGGCGATTGGTTTTTTCGGCTCCAAGCTGGTGGTCGAACTCTTGATCTGACAGCGGATTGAAGTTCTGCACCTGAAATGCTTGTCAGTGGCAGGTTTTTTCTACACCATGTGCAGTCGCTCTCAACTGAATGGCTCCATTGAACGACGCCCCGCTGGGACTTCTTTTTGCACTGCTGGCCCTCCTAATCCTCGTCTCGGGTTTCTTTTCGAGTTCTGAGACCAGCATGCTGTCGCTCAACCGCTACCGCCTGAAGCATTTGATGGGCAGCGGACACAAAGGAGCACGCCGTGCCAGCAAACTCCTGGAGCGGCCCGACCGACTCATCGGCCTCATCCTGATTGGCAACAATCTGGTCAATATCCTTGCGTCTGCCATCGCGACGGTGATTGCCATCCGGCTTTATGGTGATGCCGGCATCGCGATTGCAACAATCGTGCTGACGCTGGTGGTACTCATATTCGCCGAAATTACCCCCAAGACCATCGCGGCTTTGCACCCCGAGAAACTGGCATTCCCATTCAGCTTTATTCTGTTACCCCTGCTGAAGCTCTGCATGCCCCTGGTATGGGCCATCAATACTGTGACCAATGGCCTGCTCAGGCTGCTGGGTTTTCGGCCCGATGTACAGGAGGGTGAAGCGCTTTCCCAGGAGGAACTGCGGACCATCGTCACAGAGTCAGGGACCATGATTCCCAGTCGTCACCGTCGCATGCTCACCAATATTCTGGACCTGGAGCAGGTGACGGTGGATGACATCATGGTGCCCCGCAATGAAGTGTTCGGCATCGATTTGGACGATGACGATGAAACGATTCTCGAGCACCTCAGGGGAAGTACCCACACGCTCTTACCCGTCTGGCAGGAAGACATCAACAATATCAAGGGCGTCCTGCACATGAGGGACTTATCACGCGTGTTGCACAACGGCGGGCTCTGCCGGGACGCACTCAAACAGGAGCTCCAAAGCCCGTACTTCGTTCCGGAGAACACGCCCCTGCACACGCAGCTCCGACAGTTTCAGTTGAAAAAATTGCGGCTGGGTATCGTGGTTGACGAATATGGTGACCTCATGGGCCTGGTCACACTGGAGGATATCCTCGAGGAGATTGTGGGGGAATTTACGTCAAATCTTGCGGAAGACGGCGAGGAAATGCATACGCAACCGGATGGCAGCACCATCTGTTCGGGCACGGTTCATATCCGGGATCTCAATCGACAGCGGGGCTGGTCACTGCCAACGGATGGTCCGAAAACCATCAGCGGACTCGCATTGGAGGCCTTGGAAGCCTTCCCCTCGGGTGAAGTGGCGGTACAGATCCCGGGCTACCTGATTCAGGTCATGGGTATTGAAGGCCGCACTATCAGCAAGGTCAGAATCAAGCCAGCACCCGAAGCGCCCGAAGAATTTGGCAACTGACCGCATACCTCGTTAGCACGCTTGCACAGAGCTCACCGCCAGAACGTAGATTGCTTTTGCCAAAATTTGTGCGGGCGCTTTCGTCTCCGCTCAGATAGCAGAGCCTGACGGAGACAACTCAGAGTAATTTGATACGCGTGAACGCATCGCGCCGCAGTGCCGCCTCGCGAAGTATCTCCTGCTTGCGCTGGTCGTCCGCCATAAACCAGTCGGTAATTTCATCCCCTGTCCGGTAACAACCGAGACAGACGCCCTTTTCATCAAGGGCGCAAACGGCGACACAGGGTGAATCGATCGTGGAGGATTCCATTGCTACTCTTTGAGGAAATTTCGATAAATTTACGTTTCAAGGCTCAGGGTTGGATTGCCGTGCGTAAAAATCCCGGGCGAAATCATCGAGCTTTCCTTGCTGGATCGCCGCTCGAATGGCAGCCATGTGATTTTGATAGAAACGCAGGTTATGCAGCGTATTAAGCTGCGAGCCAAGGATTTCATTGCATTTGTCCAAATGATGCAAGTAAGCCCGGGTGAAATTCTGGCAGGTGTAACAGTCACAGTGTCGATCGACGGGCTCGGTACTGTCACGGTGGCGAGCATTCCGTAGGCGAATCGCACCCTCATGGGTAAACAAGTGCCCGTTGCGTGCATTTCGGGTCGGCATGACACAGTCGAACATATCGACACCGCGACGCACCCCCTCCAATAAATCAGCAGGGGTGCCAACACCCATCAAATAGCGCGGTTTTGCTTTGGGTAGATGGTCGGCCAGGCCGTCGAGCACACGCAACATATCTTCCTTGGGCTCACCCACTGACAGCCCGCCGATGGCGTATCCATCGAAGTCCAATGCCGTCAAACCCGCCAGTGACTCAAGGCGCAAATCGGGGTACATGCCACCCTGCACAATGCCAAACAATGCGGCGAGGTTATCGCCATGGGCCGACTTACTTCTCTCGGCCCAGCGCAGGGACAAGGCCATCGATTTGGCCGCCGCGTCTTCCGAAGCGGGATACGGCGTGCACTCGTCGAAAATCGCTATCGTTTCTTCAGTTACGGCGATGCTATGTTTGTTACCCCCGAGAGTGTTCGGGATTCAAGCGGAGAAAGTCTGGCGTGAAGTTCGAAATTGCAGCCGAGTCGGGTCTCGCCCGTTGCGGGAAAATAACTTTTGACAGAGGGGCGGTGGCCACGCCCGCTTTCATGCCGGTGGGTACCTATGGGACTGTAAAGGGCATGCTGCCCCGGGATATCAGGTCCATTGGGGCGGACATCATTCTGGGGAACACCTTTCATCTTTGGTTGCGTCCGGGCACCGATATCATCCGCCAGCATGGGGACCTGCATGATTTTATGGGGTGGCAGGGGCCCATCCTTACAGATTCTGGGGGGTTTCAGGTATTCAGCCTCGGCGAGATGCGCAAGGTTGAGGAGCGGGGTGTGACATTTCGATCACCGGTTAACGGCGATCGGGTTTTCCTCGACCCCGAGACGTCCATGCAGATCCAGCGAGACCTTGGTAGTGACATC
>JAKMEU010000029.1 GCA_022425845.1 Luminiphilus sp.
CGGCCATTCCTGCACCGTTGCTATTGCCGCTGTCACCCTCAAACACGTTGCCGGTAATCACCATCCCGTGGGTGATGCTTTTCCCCGTTTGGCCAGACAACAACGCATAGCCTTCGGTTGTCGCACCGCCGTCTGTAAAGGTGTTGTTTTTGATGGTACTGCTGTTCTCATTGGGCGAATCACCCGTGCTCGCGATATAGATCGCCGTGGTCCCCAGACCCAATGCGGCATCGTAGCCCGCCTCATCGTTGTAGCTTATGGCGTTGCCCAGAATCGTCGTACTTTGGAACGCATCTACAATCGCGATGGGCAGACCAATTTGCAGCATCTCGTTGTAGTTGATATCCACCTGGCCCCCTCCGGCGACAGAGGTCAGTATGCCGAACTCCAAGCCGCTGAACAGTGACCGGTTGACCTTGAGCGTCCCCAGGACTTTTTGTGCTACCGCGTCACATTCAGGCGCAGCATCCATAACCACTCCGGTGACAAGATCGGTCCCTGCAACACCTGCACCGGCTATGGTCACCCTGTCGACGTTGCCAAACGTAGTGCGGGTGTCACAGTCTGATGGATCGCTGTAGTACGCAACCACATTGACCACTGAGCCATCGCCGCAGGGCGAGCCCACATTTAACGTCATCCGACGAACCGTCGCTGTACCCACATTGAAGCGCAGTGCCGTACCGGGAACACCGGCGTCACAGGTCAGGGAGTTATCGAGGACATTGACCGCCGTCTTGGTGGCAGAGCGCCCCCTGAGATCTCCGACGAACCCCGTAATTTCAATGGGACCGATACCGTACTCATCCGACGTGAGAAAGACGTCTCGATAGCCGCCATCAACCGCAGCCGTCAATGCGCACTGGATATTCTCGGTATCGTCACCCGAGGCGCTGGCCTCAACCTCGATGGTCGCTCCATCAAGAGTAACTTCGCTGGAACACCCCAGATCCTGAGCCTGCATGGGCGCGGCAAACAGCGCAGTGCACGTGGCTGCTACGCTGAGCAGAATCTTCAAAAATACGGTGCGACTGATAAATACCATCTAACGCCTCCTAGCGTTTTGTTTGTGACGGGGTGTTTCCGGGCACTTAAGACTCACTTTATACGGTGCGGGGCGCGGATCCCGTCTGAGGATATAGCTGATTGCCAAAAAAACAAACTGCAGACCTGTAATTAACAGCACAGGTCACAGTTCGCCGAAGGCTCGGTTCGCCGACGAGCCCGGGTAGCAACGATTCCAGAGGCACAGGCGGTATTAAAGGGCCCTGTTAAACAGCCGGGGCAACTCACGGGGGGCCGGCGCGCGGGCTTTATTTTGCAATTAGGGGTTTACTTTGCAATTTTATTTGCTATATTGGCCTCACGTCAGGACGACCGGCTTCTGATGGCGAAGGTCAAGGATGACCTACTCAAGGAACTCAGTTCGCGCCACTCAAGCCCACCGGGGCAAGGATCGCCCCACCCTTTTACACCTGATTACACCTGATGCTCTCTGTCTCCACACGCCATCAACCTTATCTTCGGCTCAGGGCCTTGATCTGAGCGCTCATTCCAGCTGCGTTTCCAGAGGCAGCGCTGTGGTATTTTTGATCTCTGTGACTGCCATGTGCGAATGCAGCTCACGAATCATCTCACTGGCGGTCAGGGTATTTCTGACAAAATCCTCGTAGTGCCGTATGTCTCGGGTGACGATCTTCAGGACGTAATCCCAGATCCCTGTCATGGTGTAGCACTCAAGGACTTCGGGATGCCTGACAATGTCAGCCTCGAAGGCCAGCAGGTTTTTACGACCAGTCTGGGTGAGATTGACCGTCGCAAACACCACGACATCCATTCCCAGGCGCTCCCGGTCAAGTAGCGCTACCTGGCGCCGAATGACACCCGTTTCCTGTAGCCTGCTAATCCGGCGCCAACAGGGCGATTGCGACATATGGACGCGCTCCGCCAGTGCCGCAGTGCTAATGGATGCATCCACTTGCAGGACCCCGAGAATCTGCTGGTCGGCCTTAGTCAATTTATGCATATTTATTTCTCAATTACCTACTTTAGTAGCTAATTTTTCTAAAAATACCGGAAAATAGCAAGTATTAAGATAGAAAATACCCTTAATTACGGTGAAGATAGCGCCTGCTTTTCCCCGATGGGGTCAGAATGATGGGCCACTACCAAACACCACCGCTACGCGACGTCCGTCTCACGGACAAATACGCCCTCGACAAAGCGCGCGCCTACATGACCGGTATCGAGGCGCTGGTACGACTCCCCATCTTGCAACACCAACGCGACCTGCAGCGCAACATCAATACGGCGGGATTTGTATCTGGCTATCGCGGATCACCTCTGGGCAACGTAGATCAGGCGCTCTGGAACGCCGCGCCCTTCCTCAAACAGCACAACGTACACTTTCAGCCCGGGGTCAACGAGGAACTGGCCGCAACTGCCGTGTGGGGCAGCCAACAAACGCAGTTGTTCGAGGGCTCACGCTACGACGGTGTCTTTGGCATGTGGTATGGCAAGGGTCCCGGCGTGGACCGCAGCATGGATGTCATCAAACACGCCAATGCTTTTGGCACGGCACAGCACGGCGGGGTGCTGGCTGTCGCCGGTGATGACCATGCCTGCAAATCATCCACCCTGCCCCATCAGTCGGAGCACATGTTCATCGGCGCGTCGGTGCCAGTCCTGGCGCCATCCAATGTGCAGGAAGTGTTGGACCTCGGTATTTTTGGCTGGGAACTGTCGCGCTTCTCGGGTTGCTGGGTGGCACTCAAAGCCATCACCGAGAACATGGACTCGGCCATATCCGCTGACATCGACCCAGAGCGTGTCCGCATAGTCATTCCCGAGAATTGTGAACTCCCCGAAGATGGTGTCAGCGCGCGTTGGCCCGATAAGCCCCTGGACCAGGAGCGCAGGCTCAACAAATTCAAAATTTATGCGGCGCGGGAATTTGCCCGGGTCAACAACCTGAACCCCATTGTCATCGACAGCCCGAATCCAAGACTGGGCATCATCACATCAGGCAAGGCTTACCTTGACGTTCTTCAGGCACTGGAAGATATGGGCATTGACGAGCCCGCCGCGGCCGAAATCGGCATTCGGGTTTATAAAGTGGGTATGCCCTGGCCTCTGGAGCCACAACAGACGCACCGCTTCGCCGAAGGGCTCGAAGAAATATTGGTGGTGGAGGAAAAACGATCCATCATTGAGGACCAGCTTACGTCGCAGTTATACAACTACCCTGTCGGCTCCCGCCCCCGAGTGATCGGCGAATTCGACGAGCACGGACAGGACCTGCTGCCCAACCTGGGTGAACTGACACCCGCCATGGTGGCGCTGGCCATCGCCAGTCGACTACGACGGTTTTTCACCAGCACCCGGCTTGAAGAACGGATTCGCTGGATCGACCAGAAGGAAAAATCGCTGGCGGCACCCGCCAACACCATTGAACGCGTACCCCATTTCTGCTCGGGTTGCCCCCACAACACCTCGACGCGCGTGCCAGAGGGCAGCCATGCCCTCGGTGGTATTGGCTGTCACTACATGGCGACGTGGATGCCAGACCGTGATACCCACACCTTCACACAAATGGGTGGAGAAGGCGCGACCTGGATCGGCCAGGCCCCCTTCACCACCACAGAACACGTCTTCCAGAACCTCGGCGACGGCACTTATTTCCACTCGGGCGTCCTGGCCATTCGGGCGTCGGTCGCGGCAGGCGTCAACATTACCTACCGGATCCTGTACAACGATGCGGTGGCGATGACCGGCGGCCAACCGATCGATGGCACCCTGAGCATCGATGCCCTGATACACCAGTTGCGAGGTGAAGGCGTAACACGCATCGCACTGGTTTCCAGCCAGCCCGAGAGTTTCGCCGGCCAGTTCAATGACATCCCAGGCTTTACGCTGCACCACCGGGATGATTACGACGCCCTGCAGCGGGAATTGAAGTCGCATTCGGGAACCTCGGTGATTGTTTACCAGCAGACCTGTGCAACTGAAAAACGAAGACGCATCAAAAAAGGTCTGGTGGCAAAGGAACAGCGCCGGGTCATCATTAACGATGCCGTGTGTGAGGGCTGTGGCGACTGCAGCGTAGAATCCAACTGCCTGTCGGTACTGCCCAAAGACACCCCCTTGGGCCGCAAGCGTCAAATAGACCAGAACGCCTGCAACACCGACCTGAGTTGCCTGAAGGGGTTTTGCCCCAGCTTTGTGTCTGTCCTTGGTGGCGAGCTCAAAAAACCAACCAACACAATGGCTTCGTTTGCGTCGATGCCATCGCTCCCTGAACCCCAGCTACCTTCACTGGAGACGCCGTGGAACACTGTGGTTGCCGGTGTCGGGGGAACAGGCGTACTGACTATTTCCTCCCTCATTGCAATGGCCGCCCACATAGAAGGCAAAGGCTGTGCCACGATGAACCAAACGGGACTGGCACAAAAGTTCGGCGCGGTCACCAGTCACGTGAGGATCGCCGATCATCAGGACGCTATAAAAGCTGTTCGCATACCGGCGGGTGAGGCCGACTTACTCCTGGGTTGTGATCTGGTCGTGACTGCCAGCTACGACTGCCTTGCCAAGACAGCCATTGGCAGAACCCATGCGCTGGTCAATGATTTTGAACAGGCCACCGCGGATTTTCTGCACGATCCCGACGCAAGATTTCCCACCCAGGGTATGAAAGAAAAAATAAGCCGCGAAGTAGGAACAGACCTCGCCTTCGTCAATGCTACTCAACTCGCTCGCGAGTGCCTCGGGGATACCATTGGTGCCAATTTATTCCTACTGGGCTGCGCATGGCAAAAGGGCTGGGTGCCCGTCAGCCAGGCCGCGCTCTATCGTGCCGTCGAGGTCAACAACGTAGCCGTTGAGTTCAACAAGCAGGCATTTGAATTGGGCCGTCACTTCGCCCATGACCCCGAGACCATCCGGCCGATGATGAGCTCCACACTTGAATCCGAACGGCCAGTGGAACAGTCGCTGGATGCCCTTATCGACGATCGGGCTACACGACTGAATGCCTACGCCAACAGCCGCTACGCCAATCGCTATCGCCAGCACCTGGCGCGTATTCGCGAAGCGGACCCACAAGCTGAGCACGCGGAGTCGCTGACCCGGGCTGCCGCCCAACAGCTGTATCGCCTGATGGCCATCAAGGATGAGTACGAAGTCGCGCGCCTGCACAGCACAGCCGATTTTCGTCAACAGATACAGCGTCAATTCGTCGGCGATTACACGCTGAAATTCCACCTGGCGCCGCCACTCCTGTCGCGCCCCGACCCGGTGTCGGGAAAGGTTAAAAAGCGCGAGTTTGGCAGCTGGATACTGCCCGTCTTTCATGTTCTGGCTAAATTTAAGTTCCTCAGGGGCTCGCCACTTGACCCCTTCGGATGGACGAGTGAGCGCCGCGCCGAACGCGCAGATTTGACGGACTACCTGTCATTACTTGAAACGCTGGCGGACAAGCTGACTGAGAATAACTACATCACGGCAACGGCCCTGGCCCAGTTGCCGGCAAAAGTCCGGGGGTTTGGACACATCAGGGAACGGAACCGGCGGGAAGTCGCCGTCCAGCGCTCGCGGTTGTTGGACGAGTTCCACAGCGGGGGTCCCCAAATCATAGACGCGGTAAAGGTGGCCTGAATTACCGCCACTCAAATTAATTGACCAACAATAATGCAATGAATGCTCGAAGGAGATAGGGATGTCTGTACTTAAGTTTCGGAATTTCGATGGATACGACCAAGTCGCTCTGGCCAAAGGAGAAGACTCAGGCCTATGCGCCATTATCGCCATCCACAGTACGCAGTTGGGGCCCGCCGTTGGCGGTTGTCGAATGTACCCCTATGCCGCTGAGGCCGATGCGCTCAAGGACGCCCTGCGACTCTCCCGCGGCATGACCTTCAAATCAGCGTTAGCCGGCCTCCCCTTCGGCGGTGGCAAGTCGGTGATCATTGGCGATCCAAAGCGCGAGAAAACCCAGGAGCTGCTCCAAGCCATGGGCGAGTTTGTCGAAAATCTGGGCGGGGATTACATTATTGCGGAGGATTCGGGAACCTCCCCTGACGACATGCAGGTGATCGCACAACGCACATCCTTTGTGACTGGAATTGACGACACCATTGACCGTGAGGACCCCTCCCCTGCAACCGCCTATGGCGTCTTTCTCGGGATCAAGGCGGGGGTTGCGAATGCTTTCAAGGGCAATGACTCCCTCATGGGCAAGACCGTCGCAATCCAGGGACTAGGCCATGTCGGCTATCACCTGGCCAGGCATCTGGTAGAGGCCGGTGCACGTGTATTGGGTAGCGACATCAATGCGACTAACCTGCAAAGGGCCCAGCAGGACCTCGGCGTCGTAGCGGTGACGCCCGATGAGATCCTGCTGCAAACCTGCGATGTACTCGCCCCCTGTGCCATGGGCGCCGTACTGAATGAAACCAGCATCCCCCTTCTG
>JAKMEU010000101.1 GCA_022425845.1 Luminiphilus sp.
ATATATTGCGGGGTGCGCGGTGCCGCTGTATTGGCTCGCGCGAAAAAAGCTTTTGCCGCCTCATATTCGCCCATTTGGTTGAGAACGGTTCCGATCGTATCCAAAATGGCGGGATCAGTGGGCTTCAGGCGGCGGGTTTCAAGCAATGCCTGTTCTGCGGGCACGACCCGCCCTTCGCTGGCGTTCAATCGGGCCAGTTGGGCCCAGGCGGCTGCATTATCAGGGTCCAGCTTAACCACCGTTCGGAAGGCGCGATGCGCGTTGGGGCGATCCTCGGTTTCCAGAGCCACAAGACCCACCAGAAAATGGGCCTGGGGCAATTCGGGTGCCTGGTCGAGCGCTTCACGGCACAGCTCTGCAGCGGTTTGCGGATCACCCCTGTTCAGGGCGTCAAATCCCCGCTTGAGTAGCGCCTGCAGGGCGTCAGCCAAGGTCGGAAAGGCCCGCTTGGTAGGCGATCAGTGGGTCGCTGTTGCTGTCCAGTGGAATGCTGACCATGCAATCCATAAACAACCTGAACAGTTCCGCCTGGGAGGAGATATCAAGCTTTGCGTAGGAGTTTTTGCGGTGCAGTTTGACCGTCTCTGTCGATAGCTCAAGTTTTTCGGCGATGCGACGGGTACTGTTGCCCAACAACACCAGCTCCACAACCTGCCGTTCGCGGTTGGTGAGCAAAGAGCTACCAAAAGTCGAAAGCGCACGGTGTAGTTGCCTGCGCATAGTCGGCTCCGTGACCTCTTCTGAGGCGGCCCAGTGGGCCTGCGCCAGCGCCTCAATTGCCGGCATAGCGTCGGAGACCGCGCTTAGCCGGCGTCGGGTAAAACGATAGTTGGGCGTCATAGTTGTCAGGGTGAAATGAAGAAAACCCTCTGGCAGCGACAGCAGCACGCCGCACTCATCCGTGAAGCCACTCTTGGTGTACCAAGTATGGAAGTACTCGCTATTCCTGAAGTTGTCGGGTGCCAGCTCACTGAGTGCAAAGACGCCGCGCATGCCATTGAGCGTGGCGGCGCGATAAAAGGGGTCGAGTAAAAAGGATCCCTGTAGGTAGCCGGCCAGCGTACTGTCCCTGCCATCAATGCGCATGGTGTTGTAGGCGACATGGGGCATGCGATCGGGCAGAAACCAGAGTAGCGTGCCATCCTCTGCGCCGGTCAATTCCATCAGGGTGTGGGTGAGGGTTGCGGCAAACTCGGGCTGATGGAGGGCGTTAACGACCCGGGCCGCCGCTGTGGCAAATTGGGCGAGCACGGTCATGCGGGCATCCACCGTATCAATGTCCGGTCGGGACGTGTGGACTCAATGGGCAGAACCCCATTTCTCTTTCTCAACAGCGTCAGACTTTGGGTCCCCTCCGTTGCATTCGGTTCGACCTGAGCCTTCCGGGCTCAGGCCAGTTTGTCAACGACCTTGCCAAACAACTCCTCATCCGAGGGGACGATCTTGTGTTCGGCCAGGGGTTTGGACACCCAGGTCTCATTGATGAGGTCACGCCAGGAAATATTGTGGTTGGTGCCGTTGCCACCCCAAGAACCGCAACCCAGGGAGAAGGTTTGGCGCATGCCATTCCAAACGTTGCCGCTGTTCGAGGGCGCCTGGGGCTGGTTGACCATCACACGGGATGTTCGTGTGCTGGCCGCCAATTTCATAATGTTCTCGTCATTGTTTGAGTAGATGCCACAGGAGTGGCCCTGTCCTTGATAGGCCTGAATATTGCGGGTGAGCTCAATCGCATGATCAATATCACGGGCCCGATACAAGGCCATGATGACGGACAGCTTTTCACCGGAGAACGGGTGCTCGGGGCCGAATCCGTCTTCGTGAACGATCAGGAATTGCGTCCCTTCAGGGGGTGAAATACCCGACATGGCGGCGATCCGGTCTACCGGCTGGGCGACCATGGCTGCATTGATATGTCCCGCGCCGTCCCAAAGGGTCGCCTGTAGTTTGGCCTTCTCTTCGGCGGAGCAGACATAGCCACCCTGTGCCTTGAGACAGGCGAGCATAGGGTCATAGATGCTATCCAGGAGCACTACGGCATTGTCGGCGGAGCATGACGCCGCCAGGTCCAGAGTTTTGGAGATGCGGATTTTCTCAGCGGCGTCATCGAGATCTGCAGATTCATCGACTGTGATCACCGCGTTGCCCACCCCGACACCCAGTGCGGGCGTGCCGCTGGAGTAAGCCGCTGTCACCATAGCGCCGCCACCGGTGGCAAGGACCCGATCGCACTGCCGCATCAATTCATTCGTCGTTTCCAGGGAGGGTGTCTCGATCCCAATAACCAGGTCTTCCGGGGCGCCCATACGCTTTAGGGCGGCCCGCATCAGATCGCATATTTTTTTGTTCGTAAGCTTGGCTCTGGGATGGGGTGCGATGATGATGGAGTTGCGACCCTTGACCGCGTGAATACCCTTGATGACCGGTGTGGCCTCCGGGTTTGTTGACGGCGCAAGTGCCCCGATCACCCCTAGGGGCTTGGCGATAATTTTGATGTTGCGCTCGGGATACTCCTCGATAACACCCACCGATTTGTCATTGATGATGTCAGCCAGCGTGGCTCGGGTCTTGCGCTGAATCTTCAGGAATTTGCCGTCGTAATTACCCAGCTGGGTTTCATCAACAGTGAACTGTGCGACTTCTTCTGCCACACCGGGCTGGGCAACGGCCCAGACCATGGCGCGAATCAGGTCATCGACCTGCTCCTGCGAGTAATCCTCTATAGCCTGCTGCGCCGCTCTTGACCGCGCGACAAGGTCTGCGATGAAGGCTTTTGGGTCCGTGACGGGATCAATGGCTGCTGAGTTCATGCTGGGTATCCGACGTTTAGCGAAGAATGGGGCGGCGCCTATGATAAGCGGTGGTTTTCCGCCGCGCCAGCGTGACCCGTGTGGGTTCCTCACAGTTTGCAGGGGGCTGTGGCGCTTAAACGCAGCGCCCGCAACCCTGCATTGTCATTCCGGGTTTAGGACCCAAACGACCAGTGTTCAAGTGAATTTTGTTACAGTGGCACCGGCCGAGGTTGCCGGCTTGGCGCAGCCCGAGCGTATTTTACGAACAGATTTTGGGACCAACGACTTTGAACTACGAACTGGACGACGAGCAGCGAGCCTATGCCGATAGCGCCCGGGAGTTTGCCCGGGGAGAACTCGCCCCCCACGCGGCCACCTGGGATGCGGAGGCCACGTTCCCCAAAGAGGCCCTGAAAGCCGCCGGTGAAATGGGCTTTATGGGTATGTACACGCCAGAGGCCGCCGGTGGTCTGGGGATGACCCGTCTCGACGCGAGCCTTATCGTGGAAGAACTGTCGAGGGGCTGCACGACCACGGCAGCTTTCCTGACGATCCACAACATGGCCACCAACATGATCGGCAAGTATTGTCAGCAGTCGGTCATTGACCGCTGGTGCCCGGCGCTTGTAGCGGGAGATCAGTTGGCGTCGTACTGCCTCACCGAGCCCGGCGCGGGTTCGGATGCGGCCTCCTTACGCACGCGGGCCCAGCGGGAGGGTGACATCTACCGGGTCAATGGCAGCAAGGTATTTATCTCCGGAGCGGGTGACACCGACGTGCTGGTTGTGATGACGCGCACGGGGGATGACGGTCCAAAGGGCATCACAGCCCTGCTGATCCCGGCAGACGCACCCGGCGTCACCTACGGTAAAAAAGAGCACAAGATGGGCTGGAACGCCCAGCCCACCCGCATGATTACCTTCGATAATGTGGAGGTTCCCGTGGCCAATCGGCTCGGTGAAGAGGGCCAGGGCTTTGCGATTGCCATGGAGGGGCTTGACGGCGGGCGGATCAACATTGCCACCTGTTCGGTGGGTACGGCGCAACAGGCGCTTGAAGATGCCAAGGCTTACGTGGGTGATCGCAAGCAGTTTGGCCAGGCCATTGCAGATTTTCAGAACACGCAGTTTAAGCTGGCGGACATGCTGACCGAATTGGTGGCGGCACGGCAGATGATTCGGCTGGCGGCCAGCAAGCTGGATGCGGGGGACCCCCAGGCATCTACCTACTGCGCCATGGCAAAGCGCTTCGCCACAGACGTGGGTTTTAGGGTGTGTAACGAGGCCCTGCAACTGTTTGGAGGCTACGGCTACATCCGCGAGTACCCCATGGAGCGTTACGTGCGCGATACCCGCGTACATCAAATTCTTGAAGGGACCAACGAAGTGATGCGCGTCATCGTTGGCCGTAAACTGATGATGGACGGCGCACTGGAGGTTATAAAGTGATTGCAAGCCCCTCAGAAAAAATCAAAGTGAGTGTTGATGGCCATGTGGCCACACTGACCATCGACAACCCCGCAGCCAATACCTGGGACACAGAGAGTCTGCCGGCACTCCAGGCTATTGTCGAAGCACTCAATGCCAGCTCCGATATCTATGCCCTTGTGCTCACGGGTGCAGGGAAAAAATTCTTTTCCGCCGGCGCCGACCTGAAGCTGTTCGCCGATGGCAATCCTGAGACAGCCCGGGTGATGGGGGATGCCTTCGGTGCCGCCTTTGAAACCCTCGCCGATTTCCGCGGCGTATCGGTGGCAGCGATCAATGGTTTTGCCATGGGCGGTGGCCTGGAAGTCGCCATGGCCTGCGATATTCGCATTGCCGAGGCGCAGGCAAAGCTGGCTCTCCCCGAGGCCACAGTTGGCCTGCTGCCCTGTGCCGGTGGTACCCAGCGCCTGACTCAACTGGTGGGCGAGGGTTGGGCCAAACGAATGATCCTCTGCGGTGAGCGTATCGGCGCCGACAAGGCCCGGGAAATCGGCCTGGTTGAGGAGGTGGTTGCTACCGGGGAAGCACTGCCCGCGGCCCGGCAACTGGCAGCGAGTGCTGGCGCCCAGAGCCCAACGTCGGTGGCTGCCTGCAAGCGGCTGATCCATGGCGCGCGCAATATCACTATTGCGGGAGGGTTGGCAGCAGAGCGAACTGAATTCGTGGACTTGTTCAGTACCGAAGACCAGCGCGAGGGCGTCAATGCGTTTCTCGAGAAGCGCCAACCCGAATGGAAGAATCGATAGGAATTGCCGATATGAGCGGTTCGGTTGATGTTGCGGTCCTGGGGGCCGGTCCCCAACAGGTAGGGCACTTAACACTGAATGCCCCCAAGACGCTTAATTCGCTTACCCGGGAAATGGTCGAGGTACTGACCGATCGGCTGACGGCCTGGCGCGACGATAATGCGATTGCCGCCGTGGTCATCGACGGAACGGGTGAGAAAGCGTTTTGTGCCGGTGGGGATGTTCAGGCCCTGAGGGATTCCTCGGTGGGTACGCCCGGGGGTCCCTGCGACTATGCAGAGAACTTTTTCGCCCGGGAATACCGGATGAATTACATTCTGCACACCTACCCCAAGCCCGTTATCTGCTGGGGGCACGGTGTGGTCATGGGCGGCGGTCTCGGGATTCTTGCTGGCTGCAGCCACCGCATTGTCAGCGAGCGCACGCGCATCGGCATGCCCGAGGTCACCATTGCCCTGTTCCCCGACGTCGGGGGCAGCTGGTTCCTGAACCGGATGCCCGGTCAACTGGGCCGCTTTCTGGCGCTGACAGCGGCAAACATCAATGCAACCGATGCGCTGTTTGCCGGCCTTGGAACCCATTATCTTGCCCACAGCCAACACGAGTCTTTCATGGCAGGGTTGGCCGATGCAGATTGGTCATGTGACAGCGCCGCTGATGTGGTTGCGGGGGTGCTGGCCGGGCTGTCTCCAGCCATTGACGCGCCACCACCCCAGGTCGAACCGCTGATGGCGACCATTAACACCTGGGCGGCGGGTGATGACCTCGCCGCTATCGTTGATCGCGTGACAGCCTGGCAGGGAGACGACGCCTGGCTCAGCCGTGCCCGAGATGGCCTGGTGCAGGGTTCGAAGCTGGCCGCCAGCTGGATTTTTCGTCAACTCAACACGACACGGAATGCAACGCTGGAGGAGGTGTTTGCTTCAGAGTTGCGTCTCGCCACCCATATCATGCGCCATCCTGAGTTTGGTGAGGGTGTGCGTGCCTTGTTGGTTGACAAGGACCGCAACCCGAATTGGGCCTATGCATCAATTGCTGCGGTGCCATCCGACGTGCTGGATGGTTTTTTTGTGCCCCCCGAGAACGCGCCTGATCTCGATTTGCCCTGAGTCGCCCCCGGAGAAAAACAATGACAACAATTGCTTTTATTGGACTCGGCAACATGGGTGGGCCCATGGCCAAGAACCTGTTGGCCGCCGGCCATGCGCTGCAAATTTATGATCTTTCCGAAGCGGCACTTGCCGACGTTGAGGGCGTGGGGGGTGTGATCGCTTCCTCAGCCCAGGCCGCCTGCGAGGGTGCAGAGGTGGTTATCACCATGCTACCCGCGGGCAAACACGTTCGGCAGGTCTACACGGGAGAAGACGGTCTGCTGACGATCCTCGCTCCCAGTACGCTGTGTCTTGACGCCAGCACCATCGACAGTGAAACCGCACGGGAAGTTGGCCTGGCCGCCGGTCAGGCAGGTATCGCGTTTATGGATACGCCGGTATCCGGTGGCGTGGCCGCCGCGCAGGCCGGGACTCTGGCGTTTATGTGTGGAGGCACAGAGGAGGCGTTTCAGCGTGCACGGCCCGTCCTTGAAGGCATGGGTAACGCGGAGAAAATTTTTCATGCCGGCCCCGCGGGCGCAGGTCAGGTGGCCAAGGCCGCCAACAACATGGTGCTGGCCATTCACATGATTGGTACCTGCGAGGCCCTGACCATGGGGGCCAACGCCGGGCTTGATCCCGCTGTGCTCTCGGAAATCATGAAAGCGAGCTCAGGTAACAACTGGTCTCTGCAGGTTTACAACCCTTGGCCCGACGTGATGGCGGCGGCTCCGGCCAGCAACGGTTATAACCCGGGCTTTATGGTCGACTTGATGGTTAAGGACCTCGGTCTTGCCGCTGAGGTAGCCCAAAGCACGGGCGTTGATAATCAGTTGGGTCGTCTGGCCCTTGCCCTGTATGAGGCGCATCAGGCTGAAGGTCATGGCGCCATGGACTTTTCTTCGATTCTCAATCGAGTCCGCAAGCCCTAGCGTTATGGCGATGCTTTGAGGGCCGGTGCCGGGAACGTGCCGGTGCTCCAGATTTCAGTGGCGCGATGCCTTTCATCGCAGGGTCTCCCGCAGAGAGCAGCAGTCTGTACGTTTTTCCGGAAACCCGCAGTAATCAGGGTGGGGACGCGTTGCTTTGGTCGATGCGCATGGCTTCCAGCCAGGGCGGGTTCATTTCGGCGAGTTGCCATCCCGTCCATGCGGCAAACTCAAAGGTCATGTGATGCTCGTCCATCGACAGCGGATGGCCTTCCGGCGTCTGGGTTGGGCAGGAGGCGGGCAACTCACCGCGACACAGCAAGGACACTTTATTAAAGGTTGCGGTATCCAGCGCTTCAACCCGTTCTCGAAGAGGCATGGCGTCCTCCAGAAAGCCCGGAAGGGCACTGATTTTTGAAGGGTCGGCGCAGACCCGGGGTGAACCGAACTGGTTGATCAGATTGGCACAGCGTCGCGTCGTGGCAAGGTAGTCCTCTACGACGACAATGCGGGCTTGTGGCTGCTGGGAATGCAGCGTTTCAAGAATCCGCACCAGAGCTTCCTTGTTTTCGGCATAGGGTTTGCGGGCACCGTAAACGACGGTATGCCAGTTGATGACCTCGAGACTGTTCTTGAGGGCAATCAGCCGTGCCTCACAGGACGCGTCTGCGGCGGTTGCCCAATCACCCATCACCCTGAGGCTTTTACAGGCATCGATGGAACCAAAAACCACCTGCGGCCTTTGGCTGCCGGGGCCAAGCGCAGAGGCAATAATATTGTAGGCATCCGGTTCATGGGAGTTACCGATAAAGAGAACGGCAGGCCGATCGGGTACCGGGCAGCGATGCGTCTTGCCCAGCGCGTCGATACGACAGACTCCCCTGACCAGGGTGTACCGACGGGTGTTGTAGCCGTCGACCGCCGCAGCTGTGAGCAGCGTGTCCCGGGTTGTAAAGCGATCGGGATATTGCTGCATTGAAATCATCACCACAGCCAGAGCCGATGCCGTTGCAAGGGCATAGCCAGCGGGCCCACGCCAGCGGACGGGTTGGTCACGATGCCGTCGGTAGAACTGCCGCTCAACACCAAAATGCAGCGCAATTGCCAATACAAAAGTGAGCCCTCCCAGTGCGAGCTGGGAAAGGGGTGTGAGTTCTTCCAGCGTGTAACAGCGATAAAGGGCGACGGGTGGCCAGTGCACCAGGTACAGCGCGTAAGACAGGCGCCCCAGCCAACGGGCCGTCGGATTCGCAAGCCAGACACTACCGGAGGTTTCATGGGCGCTGGCGAGCACAAGTGCGGCACCCAGGCTGGGTATAACGGCCATTGAGCCTGGAAACGCCGCGGTCTCTGTAAAGGAGACTATGCTGATGCCGCACAGCGCCAGCCCGGTTGATCGGCTAAGCTGTCGCGCAAATTCTCCCCATTGAATATGGCGCCACAGCTCGACGGTCAGGGCGCCGAGCGCAAACTGCCAGACCCGAAAGGGCAGCAGATAAAAACTGGCGGCACTGTCCACAGCCGTGTAGCCGATACAGGCTGAAAGGCTGACCACCAAGATCACCACAAGACCTGCCCGATAAACCCGTTGGGATGCTCTGCAGAGCAGCACAATGAGTGCGGGCCAGAACAGATAGAACTGCTCTTCCACACCGAGGGACCACAAGTGCAGCAGCGGTTTCATCTCGGCGCCGGCATCCCAGTAGCCCGATTCAAAGTAAAAAACGAAATTCGCCGCACTGAACACAGAGGCCAGCGCAGACGTTGCGAAGGCGCTCATCATGGCCGGCTGCAGAATGAAGACAGAGGCAAGGGCCGTCGCGGCAACCGTTGCCAGAACAGCGGGTAGCAGCCGTTGGATGCGGGCGGCGTAGAAACCGGAGAAGCGGAAGTCGCCGAGCGCTACCCGTTCGCGAATTAGGCCTGAGATAAGGAATCCCGAAATGACAAAGAAAATGTCGACGCCCACGTACCCGCCGCTGAACCCGGGAAGTTTAAGGTGGAACAGGATAACGGCGATCACAGCCAGCGCGCGCAGTCCGTCAATATCTGCGAGGTACCCCAGCTTGCGTCCTGACCCGGGCATGGTTAAACGTCGGTCAAGGGCAGCTTGGTATTAGCGGGCTGAGGGTGTCGATGCTGCACGGGCAGGATCGAAGAACACCGCCAAGGGTGTTCGGGGTGACGGGGCGAACATGGTCCGCCGCACTCATCCATCTGTGATGGCCTGGGAGTGTGCGTCGGCATACAGATCCCCCAGGGTCGCCTTGAGGGGCCCCAGCCAGGGTTCGTAGTGCTTCCACTGCTCCAGACCCGTGGCATACACCGGTTGCCGTACCTGTTCCGAGGAGGGGGTGCGGACATTGCGCTTGGTTTTATGAAACTGCAGGCAGGACGCTTCGAAGGGAAGGCCACAAAAGTCGAGCATGCGCCCGACTTCGGTCTCGAGATCCGCAACCACATCCTCATGCTGGACCCGGAGCACGTAACCCGGCAGCACCGCATCCCAGTGGTTCATCAGCCGCACGTAGTCCTGGTAGTACCGGGCAACATCCTCCAGGTCGTAACTGAACATCTGCCCCTCGGCGAACAGCTGCTTGAAACCGCTGAAGCAGCAGGCCATGGGGTCTCGCCTTGCATCAATAATTTTGGCATTGGGCAGCATCAGTCGGATCAGGCCGATATGGCGGAAGTTATTGGGCATTTTGTCGATGAAAAAAGGCGCATTTTGCCGATGGATACGGGTGTCGCGAATGTACTCCTCGCCATAGGCCTGCAACTGCTCTGGGCTCAGGTCGGCAAGGTTTTGGGGGTAGGGCCGGGCGTCCTTGCCCTGTCCCATGCGCCGGAGCTTGCCGCTGATGGACAGCACATTCGGCAGTTCCAGCGTACCGTCAATCTGGCTGTGGGAGGACAGTATTTGCTCCAGCAATGTGGAGCCCGCCCGGGGCAGGCCGACCACGAAGATCGGATCGGGGTCGGGTGCGCCCACGGCCTGTTGAAACAATTCGCTGGTACAGGCTGCAATCTGGGCATCGCATTCACTGGTGGTGCCTTCAGCCCGGTACTGTAGTTGGGTTTTCTTCAGCCCATTACCATTGAGATAGTGCTTAAAAGAGCGTTCATACTGCTCCCGATCCTCAAAGGCCTTGCCCAGTGCAAACTGCAGATACACTCGATCTTGCCCCGCCAGCTGTGGATGCTGCTCGAGCTCCAGCATGGTGCTCAGTTCCGCTTCTTCGAAGCGATAGGTTTTGAGGTTGGCCAATGAGTACCAGGCTTCGCAGTGCAGGGGCTGGGACGCAATGGCGGCACGATAGGCAAGTATGGCTTCGTCCGCCTTACCGCCGGTCTTCAGGGCATGGCCCCGGGAGATATGGGTGACCGGATCCCCGGGCAGCCGCTGGAGGATTTTGTCGAAGAGTTCCAGTGCGGTCTCGTAGTCCCCCAACTGCATGCTCTGGATGGCATACAGGGACTGCAGCATGGGACTGTCCGGGTCGCTTGCCAGTAGCTCCTTGGCGGCTTCGGTGGCCTGCTGGTAGCGCTGCCGCTTACCCAGGGTCTGGATGTAGTCGATACGGGCCTTCTGGTGACCGGGAGCAAAAGCGACGGCACTTTCCAGCAGGAACTCCGCATCCTCCAGCACGCCATGCCGCAGCGCGATCTCGGCCAATACGCGCATACCCTCTACGTCTGTTGGATTTTTCTGCATGTAATTCCGACACAGGTGCTCGGCCTTGAGCAATTTGCCCTCATGCAGCATGTCGAGACTGGCCAAAAGGGGCGGTGCCAGGCTTTTCAGCCAATTCAGTCGCTCCTCAATCTGTGCAATACGCTCCGGGGAGCGTGCACGGTCCAGCAGTTTGAACTGTCCCTGCCAACTGGCTGTCAATGCCGGGTTCAGATGGCAGGCGGTGGCGTAGGCACTGACCGCCTCGGGATTTCTCACCGTATCCCGGTAAAGATGGCCCAGCTCCTGAAATGCCCGCCCATAGTTCGGGGCAATTTCGATGAGCCGCAACAAAGTCCGCTCCGAATCGGCATGTTGTCTGAGGTGCCGCAAACAGACAGCACGCATGTACAGACCCATCTGTGATGTTCGGCCGTGCGCGTCTAGCGCATCGAGGGCAGAAAGGGCCCCAGGGATGTTGCCCTGCTGCATCAGGGTCTGAATTTCTGCCAATCCCTCGGGGTTTGGGGTCTGGGTGTCAGTCATACCGGGTCACAAAATTGGCCACACAAAGAAAAAGTGCCCCCGAAGGAGCACTTTCTATCTTACGCTATAAACGCCGGGACCTCAGAAATTGAGGGACGCCCGAATACCCGCCGTTGTTGGCGGTGCCAGTGCCAGCCGCTCACGGTCGTTAACGTAGTTCGCGCCCGTGACCACCTGCTCGTCGGTCAGGTTGTCGACGAAGGCCTCGATCATCCAGCGGTCAGCGGTGATGCCGGCGGTCAGGTTGACTCTCGTCCAGCTGGGTATCTCCATGGCATTGATGGAGATAATGTCACTGTAGGAAGAATCAGAGAACGCCACCGAGGGCATGAAGTGCCCGGTCCAACCGTCACCGATGTTCCATTCGTAACGCGCCCAAACGTTGCCCTGGTACTTGGGCGCATAGGCGAGGTCAGAACCCACAACTACATCCTGTGAAGGTGTGTTGCTGGCGGTGACCCGACTTGTCAAGAACGAGAATGCCCCGCCTATGGTCAGGTTGTCAGAAGCCAGCCACGTAATATCGCCTTCCATACCCTTCACTTCCGCGTCCGCCGCGTTGTCAGAGAAGAACAGGTTGACGATGCTGGTATCAAAGATAGTGGTTTGCAGGTCACTAATGTCAACGAGGAAGAACGCCCCGTTAAATCGTAGGGTGCTGTCTAGCAGGTCAAGCTTCCAGCCAAACTCTATGTTAGTGAGCTCGTCCGAAGCCACATCGAAGGGCACGGTGTAGTTAGTGGCGGCTTGGAAAGCACCCCCAGGTCGGTTCAGCAGGCCCGTGCGGAATCCTTCAGAATAAGTGAAGTAAAGAAGCCGGTCCTCATCGGGCGACCATGAGATGGTGGCTTTGCCAATGACCCCGTCGTCCTCGGCCACGTCAGGTGCATAGATGCTGTTGACGATGCGCTGGTAGTTGGGGTCGTCTTCTGAGGGCAGGTTGTTCGGTGTGTACACCGGGCTGTCCTCGTAGGGGAAGAAGCCTGAGTAGGTCCAGCGAATAGACTGATCGCCGTCGTACAGATCGTTGATATTGGTGCCGAACTTGTTGTAGTCCGTACCGCTCATATTATAGAACGATGAGTTCGCGCTTCCGGCCAGGTCCACCTCGTAGTCGTAGTAGCGCAGGCCACCGGTGATGGTCAGGCTGTCGGACAGGTCGTAGCTGACCTCACCGAATATCCCCATCTGCTCATCGGTACGAAGAATGTCGTTGCGGAAGATGGTATCGGCAGGGTAGGGGCCTTCACCCGGGCGGTAACCGCCCTGACCGTCGTAGGGGTAGTTGGAGTTGGGTGCAAAACCGAAGCCATTACCCGAGCCTGCGCCCCAGGCATCCACCAGCTGGTTGCTGGGGTAGGAGAAATCCACCCGCTCGGTGAGCTCCATGTCGCTGTAGAACGCACCGGCCGTCACACGAACCCGCTCGCTCTGGTCGGTGCTGAAGCGCAGCTCGTGGGTCTGGAACTCGCTCTCCACAAGGTTTGTGGTGTAGAGGTTGGGGGAGTAACAGGTACCTGTCGGTACGCCACCGGGTGCAAAGGAGGTGTAGGACACGTAGTAGTCACAGATGTAGTAGGGAATGTACTGTCCGATGAACAGGTAGTCCGAATAGTCGGTTCGCTGATCCGTCTCCCGGTCAGTAAATGCTCCGGTGTAGATAACATCCAGTGCGCCCAACCGACCCTCAACGGTCCAGTTGAAGCTGGTGTAATCATCTTTGATGTTGTCCCGCTCGAAGCGCTGGATCTGGTAGTCATCATCGAGGTTAGGGTCGGCGTAAAACGTGCCGTCACTGTCGATTTCCTGGACCATTGCGCCCACCTGGACGCTCCAGTCGTCGTTGATGTTCCACAAGGCGCTGATGCGTCCCCCCCGGTAGGAGGTATCGTTAAAGTCCTCCTCAACAAGGTCGGCATTGTTGGCATCGATGAAGTTGACGTTACTCAGGTCAGAGCCGGCCTGAAAGCCGCCCCGATAGGACTGTACTACCGTGCCGTTGGAGCGAATGGTACCTGCAGGGCGGAAACGTGCGCTTTCCCGGGTGGAGCGCGTGCCAGGGACGTTGTCGATGTAGCCACCCTGCTCGTCGGTGAAGACCGATGCGCGAATCGCGGCATTGTCACCGAGGGGAATGTTGACGGTGGCGTTGATGTTGTAGTTCATCTCACCGTCTTTCATCCAGGAGGTGCCCGCCGACACTTTTCCAGAGAATTCGGTCGGGTCTGGCTTGTTGGTAATCAGCCGTACTACACCCGACTGGGAGCTGGCGCCAAACAGCGTGCCCTGGGGACCTGCCAGCACCTCCACGCGATTCATGTCGACGATATAGACGTCGAGGTTACGGCCGGGCTGGCTCAGGGGTTGCTCGTCGAGGTACATCGCCACGTTGGGGCTGAGACCTGCAACACCCGATGTTGTCAGGTTAGGAGTTGTAGAGGCGACACCACGAATGTACATGGTGGACTGACCCGGGCCGGCGCCGCCGGCGGTGACGTTGGGTAGTTCAATCAGGTAGTCGTTAAAGTTGGTGATACCGCGCTGGTTCAGGCTCTCTTCAGTCAGGGCCGATACGGCAACCGCCACGTCCTGAAGGCTGGCCTCTTGTTTGGTCGCTGTTACCACAACTTCTTCAAGTTGCGCCTGAGCAGTGGTGGCTGCGAGCATGGGCATGATGGCTGCACCGACAGCTGTGGCAAGCTGGTGGCGTTGCAGATTCCTTTGATTCCTCATGAGTAGTCCTCGTGGTCGTGACTGGGAATTTGGTTGTTTTTAGTGCTGATTTTTTTCAACATTTCATTCTAAACATATGTAATTTCAGGTTGCATCCCCCAATTGCCGTGCATTAGTCGGCTAGTTCGCAGCAAAATCTGCGCTTTTACTCGACGATTGCGGCAGGTGCAGTTTTTAATAATAGTCGCATATTGCGGTATCAAGCGGTAAAGATAGCAATAGCAACATTCTTGGAGCCAAAAAAACGCAATTTGCGATTTTCGCCGGGGTCAGATGGCAATTTACGGCGCCCTTTAGGGTCAGCAATCCGGAGTTTCTGTTCCGCCCCGATTTTTATAGCCCCCCGTTTGCAGGCCATGAATTTTATTTTCTCGATTCCCGCCAGCCGGGTTGTTTTCCAATTTAGTTTCTGATGCTAATCGAGCGGAAAGCAGAACTTTTGACCCTGAGCCACGATGTGCCGCGCAAGACACGTATACTCCGGGCTGCCAATAAAAAGAGATCGTCATGCCCGATTCAGCCAAGCGTCGTTTCAACATTGATCCCGCGGTGTTTTACCCCGCGCTGTTCCTGCTGTTTGGGGCGGTCTTATTGGTCCTGTCCCTACCTGGCGAGGGGGCAACGCTGTTTGCAAGCTTGCAGTCCGCCATCGTAGAAACGGCCAGCTGGTTTTATGTCCTGGTGATTGCTCTGATCGGGGTCATGGTGATTGTTCTGGCCGCCTCTCGTTTTGGCGACATCAAGCTCGGTCCCGACCATTCCGAGCCCGATTACGGTTTTCTCTCCTGGTTCTCTATGCTGTTTGCTGCCGGAATCGGGATCGGCCTGATGTTTTATGGCATCGCGGAACCGGTCATGCACTTTCTGTCGCCACCTGTGGGTGAGGGCGGCACCTCCGCGGCGGCCGCCGAGGCGATCCAATTGAGCTATTTCCACTGGGGGTTCAACGCCTGGGCTACTTACGCGGCGGTGGCAATGGTGTTGGCCTATTTTGCCTACCGGCACGATTTACCGCTGACGCTGAGGTCGGCCTTTTATCCCCTGATCGGTGAACGCATCTACGGACCCATGGGGGCCGCAGTCGACGTGTTCGCGGTGATATGCACCACCTATGGCATCTCTGTAAGCCTGGGTCTGGGCGTATTGCAAATCAATACGGGTTTCAACTATCTGTTCGGACTGCCCATTAACGAATGGGTCCAGGTGGCACTTATTTTTGGCACGATGGCCCTGGCGACGGTGTCAGTGGTGATGGGCCTCGATGCCGGGATCAAACGCCTGTCCGAGATCAACACGGTGCTGGCGGTGCTGCTACTCATGTTGATCCTCATTGCCGGGCCCACGGCGCTGCTCTTGTCGGGCACCCTGCAGAATTTTGGTGGCTATGTTGCCGGTCTTATTCCCAAAACCCTGGACCTCTATGTTTATGCCCCCTCTGACTGGCTTGGGGGATGGACCATTTTCTACTGGGGCTGGTGGATCAGCTGGACGCCATTTGTCGGCGTCTTTGTCGCCCGGATTTCCAGGGGGAGAACCATTCGGGAATTCCTGGTCGGCGTCACCGTGGTGCCCACGCTGTTTATCTGCCTCTGGATGGGTGTGCTGGGCGGGAGCGCCATTGAGCTCATCACCAACCAGGGCGTGACCGAGCTGGGTGCGGCGGTTCAGGATAACCAGGCCGTCGGACTGTTCAGGTTCCTGGAGTATTTGCCGGGAACCCAGCTCATGAGCGTGATCTGTCTGGTGATGATTGTGATTTTCTTTGTCACCTCGGCGGATAGTGGCGCCATGGTATTGAACATGTTGAGTGCCCGGGGCGATGACAATACCCCCGCCTTGCAACGGTCGGTATGGACCCTGGTCATCGCCCTGATCGCCTCCATATTGCTGGTGGGTGGAGGATTGCAAGCACTCCAGACAGCGACCATCGCCAGTGCCTTACCTTTTTCAATTGCGCTACTGGGCGCCTTTTGGGGGTTTGGCAAAGCCTTGATGATCGACGGTGCAAAACGCCAGGTGACCTCTATTCATCCCCCTGCCGAAGCAGGTGACGCCGATTGGCGCCAGCGGCTGGCCAATTTGCTGAGCTATCCGGCGGACAGCAGTGTGCAGGATTTTCAACGTGAGGTTGTGTTCCCGGCGATGCATAGCTTTGCCCAGGAACTTAATGACCATGATGTGCGAACCCAGATTATCAACCACATCAATGAGCGGGGCTCACTGCGTCTGGAGGTTGCCCAGGGCAATGAAATTGATTTCGCTTACGAAGTCCGGATGAGACGCCATCCAAAACCGGACCAACCCCTCGCGGGGAAGGCGCTGGAGGACATGTCAGAAAATGAAATCTTCTACCGCGCCGAGGTCCATCTCGTAGAGGGCGGGCAGGACTACGACGTCATGGGCTGGTCCGAGGAGCAGGTGGTACTGGATATGCTCAACCAATACGAAACCCACCTGCATTTCCTGCACACGGTGCGTTAGCGGCCAGGCTAGCGCACCATGTCAATTTCCGTGATCGCCGCTTTACTGCGCGTGGGATTAAGCGCCAGCATCGTGGGGATCTGACGCTGCAGTGCTGCCTGCCGATTGGCAGGTTCCGGGTGTGTGCTGAGGAACTCAGGGGGGCGCTTCTCGCTCAGGCTGCCCATTTTCTGCCACAGGGTGACAGCGGCTTCCGGGTCATAACCGGCCCGGGTTGCCAGCTCCATACCAATGGTATCTGCCTCGCTTTCTGCGGTGCGGGAATTCGGCAGTTCCAAAGCGACATTGGCCACCATTGCGGCACCGGCCATTGCGGCGGCGCTGTTGTCGGCCGCAACGCCAACGGCGACGACACCAATCGACGTGGCGATGGCGCGGGACATTCGTTCGGCGGTGTGATTGGCCAGTGCGTGGGAAATTTCGTGGCCCATAATCTGCGCCAGCTCGTCGTCGGTTAGCTGAAGTTGCTCGATCAGCCCGGTGTATACCGCCATGCGTCCCCCGGCCATGCACCAGGCATTGACGGTCTCGGGGTCATCGATAATGGCCACGCTCCATTGCCAGTCTCTGGTGTCTGGAAAGGATGTCTCCGCAATGGTGACCAGCCGGCCCGTGATTCGGGCAACCCGGCCGAGCAAATCGGGATCGGTGACCAGCTTCCCGTCGCGGTCGAGATCCCCCATGGTGCTCAAATAAGCAGTCTCGGACTCGACAATCGCAGCCTCTGGGGAGATCAGCAGGAACTGGCTGCGCCCGGTAGGGCTGCTGGCACAGCCCACCAACACCATTGCCGCCAGCACGCTCATAATTTGTCGTTTGTAGCTAAGCATTCAGGTTTCCATTCCATGCCGTGATCAGGGTTTGGGCGCAGCGGACGCGTTGAGCCACCTCTTTTACGCAGCCCCCGAGTCGGTTCCGTCGCTAGCCCGGTTCGGATTCGGCGGCCGCACGGGTACGCAGCAGCCCGCGATAAACTCCCCGGGCATTGGACGCCCCGGTAACCACCTTGAATACGTCCTGGGATATGGGCATATCGAGCTTGTGCTCCTCGGCGAGCTCAATGACGGTGGGCGCGCTTTTTACGCCTTCGGCCACCATATGCATGCTGTCAATAATAGCGTCTATGCTTCGGCCCTTGGCGAGCTCGATGCCCACGTGGCGATTGCGACTTTGTGGGCTGGTGCAGGTGGCGATCATATCGCCCATGCCGGCCAGGCCCGCAAAGGTTTCGGGCCGGCCACCCAGCACGGTGCCAAGGCGTGTCATTTCGGCCAGTCCTCGGGTGATGAGGGCAGCCCGGGTATTGTCCCCTGCGCCCAGTCCGTCTCCCATCCCTACCGCGATGGCAATAATGTTTTTGAAGACCCCGCCCAGCTCGCAACCCACGTGGTCGGGGTTGGTATAGACCCTGAACAATCCAACATTAAGGAGGGGCTGTAGCCAGGTCTGTGGACCGGGGTCATCGAGGGCCAGTACGCTGGCGGCCGCCTGTCCGGCCATAATTTCCCGCGCGAGATTGGGTCCGGTCAACACGCCTACCGGCCTGTCCGGAGCCACGTCCCTGCACACTTCGGTCATGCGCAGCTTGGAGCCTCGCTCCAACCCCTTGGTCAGGCTGATCAGGGGGACGCCAGCAGGGAGCGCACTACTGATATCGCTCAGTACGCTGCGAAAATTGTTGGAGGGAATACCCATGATGACGGCATCCGCGCCGGCCACCGCTTCAGCGGGATCGGTCGTTGCCTGCAGGGTAGGGTGGAGTGCTGCGTCGCCAAGGTAGCGGCTGTTGCGGTGGTTGAGATTGACGTCATCCACTGTGTCGCCGTCCCGCGCCCAGAGTGTTACGTCGACGTTGCGAGAGATCAGCGATGCCACAGTGGTACCCCAGCTGCCGCCACCCATAACCGCTATTTTATAGCCCACCGCGTGCTCCATCCCGAATGGTGGGCCGGCCGCGGATGGCAATGGCAGAGGCGCGGCTTATCTCCACGTGATGGATGAGCCGGTCCAGTGCCTCGGCTTGCCGAAGCCGCGCCTCCTGGTAGTCGGGAAGTGACTGATCGGTCAGGCCTCTCGACGCCAGTGTGTCCCATGCGTTCTTGAAAAGAAGTTTCAGGTTAGATGCCTCGCTGGAAATTCGCCGCTGCAATAGCGCCTGTTTACCATAGTTCATGCAGCGATCGACAAAATCCGCCTCATCAATGGCATCACTCGACGTTACTTTGGCGAGCAGATCGGCTGCAATACTGTAAGACTCTACATACATCTGCAGCGTCATATGAGCCACCGGCGGTGTGGACAGCGACAGCAGCCTGCGGGCCCCTTTAACACCCGCGGCCAGTTCCTGAGACCAGTTTAAATCGATGCGCTCGAGTTCCTCTGCAATTTCCAGTTGGAATGCCTCTGTCGGCGGGTAGAAAAATTCGAACTTGAACAGATCGCGGAGCTCGAGGACTTCAGCCCAGAACAGCGTCTCTCCACTGCTGGCATCGCCATCGTCTCCGCGCTCAGCCACGGCAATCAGAGCCAGTTCGATGATCGACTTGTTAACAAAGAAATGAGCAATGGTGTTGCGATAGTAGCTGGCGACGGCGACGTTGGCCGGTTCGATGCCGTAGACCGTGGTCGGGCCACCCGTGAAACGCGTGATAATGCGCTCGCCGATCATCAAATCCAGAAGTTTTCCGGTCCCCTCTTGCTGCTGTCGATCGAAATCGGGTGACATGCGCAGGTCCCGTTGTCGCGCCCAGGCGATAATGTCCGCCACGCTCTGGTCGACCTCCGACTCGGTTTGTGCCCGCGGATAAACACCCAGAAGGGCCATGCAGATCACGGCGGGGTAAGTGATGGGTGTCACCCGGTTGGCTTCAACGGCAACCTGAAATGCTATCTTCGCGAGAGCGAGCCGGTCGTCGGGGCTGGGTGCCTCCGGCAGGACAACGGGCTCGCCGAAGTCGACGTAGATCTTACCCATGGGTCGGGCGAGGCTACGGATGTAGCCCACCAGCCAGCTTAGTGATTCAGGTGCCTTGGGGACGCCCGACTGCTCACGTGCATACTCCTCCGCATCGCGAATGAGATCGTAGGACACTGTCACGGGGATAATATTGATATCGGTTGAACCTGCGCTATGGCAGCCTTCGATGACGTATTTCAAGACGCCATATTTGGGCGGCATCAGTTTGCCCAGCCGGGATCGCGTGCCCTCGAAGGACCAGGTCAGGGGGAAGCGCTTTTCCATCAGGTAGCCGATGTAATGGCGCAACGTGGCCTTGTAAACCGGGTTATCTGCGAAGGTTCGTTTGATAAATACGCCTCCGGCCCGTTTTACAAGGCGTCCCATCAGCGGGATGTTCAGATTGGCGCCGGCAAAGAAATGAGGCACGGGGAAGTTATTGTCGAACAGCAGTTTGGGCACGACGAAACCATCGATATAGGTTTTGTGGGTCCAGAGCAGTGCCGAGGGGTGGTTGCGAACAATCGTCCTCACCCGTTCCAGGTCTTCGGGGTTGTAGTGCAGCTGTCGTTCGTAACCCAGACCAAGACAAAAATTACAGAACTTGATCCATACATCGAGCCAAAAACTGGTGGGTATGGAAATCATTTCGCGAAAATACTCGCTGGCTTCTTCCATGACTTCGGTTCGGGGCTCGCCTCGCTCAGCGGCGATGGCAAACAACTGGTCCTTCAGTGTCTGGTTGCTACGTAAAGACTGGGCGACGTAGCGCGGTACCTTGTAG
>JAKMEU010000135.1 GCA_022425845.1 Luminiphilus sp.
CACACGGTTGTCTACCTGCCCCACCGGCATCGCAACGGTGCGTAGTCGAGGATCTGGAAATTCTAGGATGGATAGTATTGCCATGGTTCGGGCCGCGACGTCGAGGTGGTCTGGAACGGTATAAGGTGGCAGCATTTGCGCTTGCCAGCACGCATCCGTGGGATCAAACTGGGATTATAACGCCTGTGCAGCGATGGCGTCGCGAAATCGCCCCGGGGAAATAGCGGTCAGAGCTAACCGGCTGCCCCTTTGGCTGACGCTGACCGGGTGGCACAGTGTGAAGACGGCGGTAAGTGAGGCCGGTGTAGAGAAGCCAAAAGACAGTTGCCAGGGATAGGTGCACGGCGCGTGAAAAGAGGAGCTTGATGGTGAGGCGTTCTGCGAGCAGTTTTAAGAGTCACGATAAAGGTGTTTCCGCCGCTGCAGTGTTGGTTTTGGCGGTGTGTGTCTGGTTGATGGCGGCGCCCATGGCGTCTCAGGCGCAGCGACCGGACACGGTCCAGCTCAAAAACGACGTACCTTTAACCTATGTGGTCAAGCGAGGGGATACGCTGTGGGATATCAGCGGCATCTACCTGGAGGAACCCTGGCGCTGGCCCGAGTTATGGGACAGCAACCCACAAATCGATAATCCACACCTTATTTACCCAGGGGATGTTCTTTCGCTGCGCTGGGAAGACGGACGACCGCGCTTGGGGCTGGCCAGCCGTGGCGATGTGAAGCTTTCTCCCACGGTGCGCAGCGAATCCCTGGACACCGCGATTCCGCCGATCCCCCGTGACCAGATTGACCCTTTTCTGCGCGCAAATCGGGTGCTTGATCCCGGATTGATGGGCTCGCTGGCCTACGTCATCGCAGGAGACGCAAAGCGGATTATCAGTGGGCTGGGTGACCGTATTTACGTTCGCGGCCCGATAGACCCTGATGACCGCGCCTTTGGCATCATCAGGGAGGGAAGCATGATTGTAGACCCCATCACCCAGGAGGTTTTGGGCGTGACGGCGATCGATATCGGCAGTGCCTCGCTGTTCCCGGGTGAAGAGGCCAGTGCCGCGCCCGAGGCCGTCAAGGAATTGGAAATTACCCGGATGACGGAGGAGATCCGCATCGGCGATCGCCTGATTCCGCTGGAGGAGGGCATTCTCGATGCATATTTCCAGCCCAAGGCCCCCAGTGTTCCGGTGGAGAACGGTTTCATGGTGGCGGTTTCGTCAGGGGTGACCCAGATTGGCCCGATGAACATTGTCACCATCAATCGCGGCGAGCGAGAGGGTCTCGCGTTGGGTGATGTACTGGCTATTTACCAGACGGGCGAGGTGGTGAAAGATCCGCTAACCAACGAAATGGTGGCATTGCCCGATGTCCGAGCCGGTGTGCTGATGTTGTTCTCGGTCTACGATAAAGCCAGCTACGGATTGGTTCTGACGGCAACCCGCCCACTGGCCGTGGGTGACAAGGTCATGAATCCCTGACCGGACGGCTGGGCAGGGGATAGCTGCCCAAGCTCCCTATTCTCACTGAAATTTGGGTTAATTCAGCTCAAGGAAGAGCGCAATGCCCCACACCCTGGCGGAAAACCCACAGGCAGATAGCCTCTGGCTGCAGTTCCTGACAACGCATCAAATTGACAGGGAGGCCAAGCGGGACCTGCTAATGGCGGGCTTGACGCCCACGGCCCTGTTGCAGTCAGAAGCGCATCAGGATTCCCAGATCGCGAGGCTACAACGGCTGCTACGGTCGAATCCAAAGCATGATTTCAGCGGCCGGTTGCGGTTTTCAGCGACGCTGTTACATCTTGGGGAACAGGCACCCCTCGCGGGGGACGACCGCCGCTACCCGGCATTGCTCGGCGAGCTCTCTGATGCTCCCCTGGCCCTTTTTGTAGCCGGAGACCTGTCCTGCCTGAATCGACCGGCTATTGCGGTTGTGGGGAGCCGAAACCCCTCACGGGATGGCCTTCGACTTGCGGAGCGGGTGGGCCATGAGTTGGCCGCAGCGGGTTTTTTGGTTGTCAGTGGCTTGGCAGCAGGCGTCGATGCTGCCGCCCATCGGGGTGCGCTTGCGAGTGGTGGCCAGACATTGGCGGTCATGGCGACTGGCCTGGATCGCATTTATCCGGCCTGTCACGGTTCGCTGGCCCAGGCCATTGTGCAGCAGGGCGCCCTCGTTACGGAATTTTGTCCGGGGGTATCGCCACATCGCTGGCACTTCCCGCGACGAAATCGAACTCTCTCAGGCCTGTGTCTGGCAACGGTGGTTATTGAAGCGGGGCGCCCCAGCGGCTCGTTGATTACTGCGACGGCAGCCGCCGAGCAGGGTCGTGAGGTTTTTGCCGCTCCCTGGTCGCTGTTCCATAAAAATGGTGCTGGATGCCTGTATTTGCTCAGTGAGGGTGCTCATCTTTTGCTCACGCCGGCGAAAATCATTGAACAGATGGGGGGTAGTCTGGCGGGTTGGGCAGCCCTTTCGGAACGTCCGCCGGCAAGTCAACTCGATGCCGGAGGCGCCGGTCACCTGGTGTTGGGCTTTCGGGAAAAGCAGCTTCTGAGGCTGCTTGGGGATGGTGACATTGACCTTGCGACACTGGTATCGGAGTCAGGCCTTTCGGTAGACGATGTGCTGACTACGGTGACGCGCCTTGAGCTTGGCGGCTATGTGGCGCAGACTCATGCCGGTTTTAGGGTGCAGAGACACGAGTGACGCTGCCAATACTGCGCATGAAAGGGCTGGTTCGCCACATGGAGGCGGAGGGGGTTATTGCCTGTCCTGCCGAGGCGGTCTGGGGCCTCAGTTGTGATCCCTTCTCCGAGCCCGCCGTGGCGGCGGTTTTGGCAATGAAGCAGCGCTCGGTTGATAAAGGGCTGATTGTCGTCGCCGGAGATATAGCCATGTTGGCACCCCTGTTGGATGGCATGGAAGAAAAGCATCGGGCGGAAATGACGTTGAGCTGGCCGGGGGCGAATACCTGGTTAGTACCGAATCGGGGCATCTTTCCGGATTGGGTAACCGGCGACAGTCAGGATGTGGCGGTCAGGGTCACCTGCGCACCTGCCCTAAAGGCATTGAGCCTGGCACTGGGCAGACCATTGGTTTCCACTTCGGCGAACCCGGCAGGCGCCCAGCCTGCTCGTCATGCGTTTCAGGTGGTTCGGTATTTTGGTGCAGGGTTACCTCGCGCCTGGGGGTTGGTTGACGCTACAGCGAAACCATCGACAATACGGCGCCTGGGCACTGGGGAAGTGCTGCGCGCCTGAATAGCTATCCATTGTGTGCTGCCGGCTTATCGGTTGCAGCGTGCGGACCAAAAGCGGAGATCATCATGGACAGTCTTGCGGTAGAGCGGTACCTGAAGGGTCTACAGTCCACAATCTGCGCCGAATTGGAGGCGGTGGATGGTGGGGTGACCTTTGAGGAGGAAACCTGGGATCGTCCCGAGGGAGGCGGAGGGATTAGCCGAGTTCTCGCTGATGGGGCGATTTTTGAAAAGGCGGGGGTCAATTTTTCCCATGTAATGGGGGCAAGCCTGCCCGGCTCGGCAACCGCTGTTCGTCCTGAGTTGGCGGGCCGCAGCTTCCAGGCCATGGGTGTTTCCCTGGTCATACACCCGCATAATCCGTACGTACCCACCACCCATGCCAACGTTCGGCTATTTGTTGCGGAGGCACCCGAAGCAGACCCGATCTGGTGGATGGGGGGCGGCTTTGATCTCACTCCGTATTATGGATTTTTCGAAGATACCCAGCATTGGCATCAAACGGCTGCGCGGGCCTGTGAGCCCTTTGGTGCCGACGTATACCCGCGCTTTAAGGGCTGGTGTGATGACTACTTTCACCTGAAACATCGTGATGAGCCCAGGGGCGTGGGCGGTCTGTTTTTCGATGATTTGAACGAGTGGGGTTTCGACAGAACCTTCGCATTCCAGCGCAGCGTGGGCGATCATTTTCTCGAGGGTTATCTTCCTATTGTCGAGCGCCGGAAAGGGTTGCCCTGGGGAGAGCGGGAACGGCAGTGGCAACTTTATCGCAGGGGACGTTATGTCGAGTTCAATCTCGTCTATGACCGGGGCACGCTGTTTGGTCTGCAGTCAAATGGGCGTACTGAATCGATCCTGATGTCCCTGCCCCCCCTGGTTCGCTGGGAGTATGGGTACAGTGCGGAGCCCGGGACACCCGAAGCAGATTTGATGGACTATTACCTCCAGCACAGAGATTGGTTGGCAGCGTCTTCCGAGGATGCGCCCCGTTGACGGGAAAAGCCGCAGTTAAAGGTCGGGTTGACCAGGGCGACACCTATGCCGTTTTTGGTAATCCGATCAAGCACTCCAAATCTCCGCAGATTCACAAGGCATTCGCTGAGCAATTGGAAGATACCCTTACCTATCGCGCCGTTCGCGTCGAGGATGAGAAGTTTGAAACCAAGGTGCGTGGGTTCTTTGAGCGCGGTGGTGGCGGGTTAAATATAACCGTCCCATTTAAGGAACGGGCCTTCGCCCTCGCTGACCGTGCGGGTGCAGCAGCGCAGCGAGCTGGGGCGGCCAATTGTTTGGTGCCCCGTGATGATGGCCTACACGCGGAAAATACCGATGGTCTGGGTCTTGTACGGGACATGGTGGCCAACCTCGGCTGGCAGTTACAGGGGCGACGTGTGTTGGTCATTGGCGCCGGCGGGGCTGTTCGCGGCATCCTGCATCCACTGTTGCAAGAGCGCCCGGACGCACTGACCATCGTCAACAGATCGCCGGCCCGCGCACAGGCACTCGTTGATCGCCATGAAGGCAGCGCTATTCCCCTACAGGCCGGGCCTGTCGATAAGGTCAATGGTGAGACGTTTGACCTGGTCATTAATGGCACCAGTGCCAGTCTCAGTGATGCACTGCCGATGTTGCCTGAAGTGAAGCTGTCTGCCCGGTGCTGTTGTTATGACCTGGTATACGCTGCTGAGCCTACCGCATTTATGCGATGGTCCGCTGCCCATGCCGCCTGGGCTGTCGCTGATGGCCTGGGTATGCTGGTGGAGCAGGCAGCGGAGAGCTATTACCTGTGGCGAGGTAAGCGACCTGCCACTGAGGCTGTTATCGGCAGTCTCCGATCAAGGTTGCTTGAAAATTCGATTTAAACCTCAACCCTGGGAATCGTCGAGATATTCCTGTTTGAGGCGAATATAATTTTCTGCGCTGTAGCCAAGAAAGGCCCGTTCGGAAGCCGATATCTCGCGCATGGGTTTGGCGGGGCTGCCGCCATACAGCCATCCGCTTTCAAGTCGCTTACCGGGCGTGACCAGTGCCCCGCCCGCAATCATGACCTCGTCTTCTACGATGGCTCCATCCATTACGATGGCACCCATACCCACCAGCACGCGATCACCCAATGTGCAACCGTGCAGGACAGCCCGGTGCCCCACGGTGACCCTCTCGCCAATAACCAGAGGAAAGCCATCGGGGTTGAAGCGGCCTGCGTGGGTAATGTGCAGCACTGAGTTATCCTGAATGTTGGTGCCTTCACCAATGCTGATTCGGTGCATGTCTGCACGGATCGAACAATTGCCCCAGATGCTGACGTCATCGCCCAGGGCGATATCCCCCAATACCACGGCGCTGGGGTCTACCATGACGCGGGCACCGATACGGGGAGAACTGGAGCGCCAAACACGGAGATTGTCTTCGGCACGGTAGGAAACACGGCGCATTTCAGTTACCTCTGTTGTAAGAAAAGTGCTATGAATTATCGATAAGGTAACAGACATTAAAGTGGATACCCCGCGATGCCAGAAAAGCCCCCAACGCACCCCCCACGTTTTATTGCAGGCGCCGTCTGCCCACGTTGTGGTGTGATGGATCGGATCGTCGTGAGTGCCGATGGTGCGCTGCGGACGTGCATCGACTGTGGGTTTGGTGACGAACGACCCGCTGACACGCCGGCGCCTGTGGCCACACGGGTGTCCCGGGCCGCCGCGCGCCGGGTTGAAACGCAGTCGGAGGTCGTGCGCTTGCTTGGTCTGGACGATGCATCAGAGGAGGTCGGGGACGATTGAAGTTGGGCTAATAGCAGTAGCCACTATATATTGTACCCAAGGCTCGATTGGGCCACTACATAAGCACAGTAAAACGACCGGTGCCGCCCATTCGTGGTAATGATAGTGAAAAACACCGCCCGGCCTGTGTTTATCACACCATTTGTTTATAATTCGCGGCGCTTGAAGTACGGCTCCCTGCGGGCGGTGCGGCACAAGCGGGGTAATCGCAGGTTCGAACTGCTTACTCGAATATTTTTTGGGGGAACACCACACCTTCCTGGCAGCCACGATCAGCGTGGTATGCCCCCCGTGTGGTCGGTGAATCATCAAGGTGTTTGCCCCAGCGTCACCGTGGAGAGGCTGACATGCTGTGCAAGAAAATTATGGTTTTCGCTGGGATTCTACTGTCGTCCCTGCCCTGGGTAGCGCAGGCGCAAAACCAGGTGAATATGTCCCCCGGCGTAACCGAGATCGGTGCGGAAATTTATGACCTGCATATGCTCATCATGATCATATGCGTGATTATCGGCCTGCTGGTTTTCGGCGTGATGTTTTACTCCATCATCTATCACAGAAAATCCCGCGGTGTCGTGCCGTCGCAATTCCATGAAAGCACTAAAGTAGAAATCGCATGGACCGCCGTGCCTTTCTTTATATTGGTGGCTATGGCCGTTCCCGCTACTTCCACGCTGCTTGAAGTCTACGACAACGACGAAGCTGAGCTGGATATTCTGATTACCGGTTATCAATGGAAGTGGCGGTACGAGTACCTCGACGCAGCGGGTGAGCCGGTGGCTTTCTTCTCCAATCTGGCCACGTCACAGGAAGAGATCTACAACACCGAAAGCAAGGGCGAGAACTACCTTCTGGAAGTGGATGAACCGCTCGTTATCCCGGTCGATACCAAAGTCCGTTTCTTGATTACCGCCAATGACGTTATTCATTCCTGGTGGGTACCCGAGATATCGGTCAAGCGTGATGCCATTCCGGGGTTCATTAATGAAGCGTGGTCGAAGGTCACCGAGGAAGGCATTTATCGTGGCCAGTGCACCGAGCTTTGTGGTGCTTACCACGGCTTTATGCCAGTGGTTGTCCATGCGGTCAGTCGAGAGGAGTTTGATGGCTGGATGGCAGCGAAGCGCGCCGAGCAGGCGTCAGACCTCGCGGCGGCCTCTGTGGAGATGAGTCTTGAGGCGCTGATGTCTGAGGGCGAGGCCGTTTACAACGGTCAGTGTATGGCATGCCACGGCGCAAGTGGCGAGGGCGGTGTTGGAAAAGCCATCGCCGGCAGTTCCATTGCGTTGGGCGATGTTAACACCCACATGGATGTCAGTATTCGCGGCGTGTCGGGTACCGCCATGCAGGCTTTTGGCACTCAGCTGAGTGACATAGAGATGGCTGCAGTCATCACCTATCAACGAAATGCGTTTGGCAACAATACGGGCGATATCGTGCAGCCCGCAGATGTCGCCAGTTATAAGCAAGGGTAATTGGAAGAGGTATAGCTAGATGGGCGCTCATCATCACGGTCCCGCCAGAGGTATAACGCGCTGGCTGTTCACCACCAACCACAAAGACATTGGCACGATGTACCTGTGGTTTTCATTCGCCATGTTCATCCTGGGTGGCGCATTCGCCATGATTATCAGGGCCGAGCTTTTTCAGCCTGGTATGCAACTGGTGGAGCCGGGGTTCTTCAACCAAATGACGACCCTGCACGGACTCGTCATGGTGTTTGGCGCCATCATGCCATCCTTTGTGGGACTGGCTAATTGGCTGATCCCCATGATGATCGGCGCTCCCGATATGGCCTTGCCCAGAATGAACAACTGGAGTTTCTGGATTCTGCCGCCTGGATTCCTGATGCTGGCTTCAACCCTGTTTATGGAAGGAGGCGCTCCTGCCTTTGGTTGGACTTTTTATGCGCCGCTCTCCACAACCTATGCCGCGCCGTCCGTCACCTTCTTTATCTTTGCGATCCATGTGCTGGGGATGTCCTCCATTATGGGGTCGATCAACATCATTGCCACGGTCATGAATATGCGTGCACCGGGCATGTCCTACATGAAACTTCCGCTGTTTGTCTGGACCTGGCTCATTACGGCCTTTCTCCTTGTTGCCGTTATGCCGGTGTTGGCCGGGGCCGTCACGATGATGCTCATGGACATTCATTTTGGCACCAGCTTCTTCTCTGCCGCGGGTGGCGGAGATCCCGTACTCTTCCAGCATATCTTCTGGTTTTTTGGTCACCCTGAGGTCTACATCATCATCCTGCCCGCGTTCGGTGTGGTGTCCCAGATCATTCCGGCGTTTTCCCGTAAACCTCTGTTTGGCTATGCCTCGATGGTCTACGCTACGGCATCGATCGCGTTTCTTTCATTTATTGTTTGGGCCCACCACATGTACACCGTCGGTATGCCCGTAGCGGGCGAGCTGTACTTCATGTACGCGACGATGCTGATTGCGGTGCCCACCGGCGTGAAGGTGTTTAACTGGATCAGCACTATGTGGCGAGGGGCGCTGTCCTTTGAAACGCCCATGCTGTTTTCTATTGGCTTTCTGGTGCTGTTCACGATTGGCGGCTTCACCGGGCTCATGCTCTCCATCGCACCAGCCGATTTCCAGTATCACGATACCTATTTCGTGGTCGCCCATTTCCACTATGTGATGGTCGCCGGGGCGGTATTTTCCATGACCGCAGCCGTATATTTCTGGCTGCCAAAATGGACGGGCCGCATGTACAACGAAACCATGGGCAAAGTGCACTTCTGGATTTCATTCGTCGGCTTCAATATCACGTTTTTCCCGCAGCACTTTGTGGGTCTTGCCGGCATGCCGCGGCGCGTTCCGGACTATGCACTGCAGTTCGCAGACTTCAACATGATGTCGTCTATAGGGGCCTTTGTGTACGGAGCTTCACAGATCCTCTTCTTGTACAACGTCATTGCCACCATTGTTGCGGGTGAGAAGGTATCCGACGAGAAAGTCTGGGATGGTGCCGAAGGGCTTGAGTGGACAGTGCCCACCCCCGCGCCTTATCACACGTTTGAAGTGCCGCCAAAAGTGGGCGCGGCGCCCGCGCACGGCTGAGGAGCGCAGGCACCGTGCTGAGGCTGAGCCGTAATCCCGGCGCCGACACCGCCCTCAAGCTGACGGTGGTGGCCTGTGCCATGTTTGCCTTCGTTTTTGTCGTGATGGTGCCACTGTATAACGTCATGTGTGATGTGCTGGGTATCAACGGAAAGACGTCGGGTACGGCCTATACGGCGGTGCCCGCCGCTGTTGATACCAGCCGGGAGATCACGGTGCAGTTCATCGCCACAAACAACGATGGCATGCCCTGGGTATTTCGTCCCGAGGTACGTCAGGTGAAAGTTCATCCTGGCGAAGCGACGGATACGGTGTTTTACGCGGCCAACCCAACCACTGCAATGATGGTTGCCCAGGCCATACCCAGCGTTACACCCTCACGCGCCGCGGGGTTCTTCCATAAAACCGAGTGCTTCTGTTTCGACCAGCAGCCTCTTGATGGCAAGGCCTCCGCTCAAATGCCACTGCAATTCGTAGTGGATCAGGATCTTCCTGAGGATATTCGTACCATCACTTTGTCTTACACGCTGTTCGACGTCACGGCGATGACGGGGAACAGAGTCGCCGTTCGTTAAAAATACGAACGGCGTCATTACCGAAATATTGGAGAACCAAAATGGCAGCCACTGAACAGGCACCCCCGGGTTACGAAAAGTACCACGTACCCGACAGTTCCAGCCTTGCAGTCCGCGCCACTGCCGGCCTGTTGCTCACCGTATTTGGCGGCGGCCTGGTGCTCAATAACATGACGTTTGGTGAGACCCATGAGGCGGGTAACGCGAAATGGGTACTCCTTATAGGGCTAGGGTTTTTCATAGCGACCTTGGCCAGCTGGTTCCGAACCACCATTCGCGAAAACATGCAGGGCATGAACAGCGCACAACTGAATCATAGCTACGTGCTGGGTATGTTCTGGTTTATCTTCTCTGAGGTCATGTTCTTCGCCGCATTTTTCGGGACATTGTTCTATGTGCGGCAGCTGGCTGGCCCATGGTTGGCCGGTGAAGGCGAAGGTGGTCGGATGAACGATTTGCTGTGGCCGGGCTTTGAGTTTTCCTGGCCTCCCATGATCACACCCCAGGAAGCCGTAGGGGGCACCGATATACAGCCGATTGCCAACAACGGCGCGTTTGTTACCCAGGAGCGCAGCATGAGCTTTGCCGATGCGCACCACTGGTACCAATGGCTGCCTATGTGGAACACGATCATCCTGCTGTCATCGAGTTTTACCGTGCATGTGGCCCATACTGCGCTGTTGAATGATGAGCGTGCCAAATTTAATCGTTGGCTCGGTATCACGGTAGCGCTGGGCATTATTTTTGTCTTTCTTCAGGCGGCGGAATATTACGAGGCTTATGCCCACTTTGGCCTCACGCTCAATTCGGGCATCTATGGGTCGACCTTTTTTATGTTGACCGGCTTTCACGGTTTTCACGTTGCCATGGGCATGACCATGCTGCTCATCCAACTGATTCGTTCCGTTAAAGGGCATCACTTCACGGCTTCGGATCATTTTGGTTTCGAGGCGTCGAGCTGGTATTGGCACTTTGTTGATGTGGTGTGGGTGTTCCTGTTCCTGTTCGTCTATATTCTTTGAGCGCAACGAGTAGTCAGGCCAGCGACGGTCGGTAATTTAGTTTGAGTCAGGCGCGCGTTCCTGTCTTTCGATAGTCCCGGCGTCCCAGGGGTTTTTGTGCCCCAACTGGCCTGTCGCCACGCCAAAGATGATGACCGTGATCAAGCCAGTGGCCAGTGCGAGGCGAATGCCCAGTGATGTAAACAGGCGTTTTTTCGCAAGGTTGCCCTGGTCCGCCATGAGAAAATAGAGACCGGACCCCAGGCTAATGACCAGTGCCAGCATAAAGAAAACGATCAGTATTTTTAACACGTTGCCATCCTCGGTCGCGGTGAAGGGCTATGTCCGCCAGGGTTCATAAAGTAGCGCTGGGGCCACTGCAGCTGTCTATTGAATGGCGCATTACCCTGTTTACGCTCATTTTGTTGCCATTTTTGGTCGCCCTCGGATTTTGGCAGCTTGAACGCGCTGAGGAAAAACGAGAGCTGGCCAGCCGGCATGCCGATCGGGCGGCAATGGTAGCACTCTCTGGAGCCGACCTGTTTCGGGCGCTCAATAGCCTTAACCCCGCGGGGGTCGATTCACTCAGTTTGGCGGATCGCAAGGTCACCCTGTCGGGACAGTTGTACCCGGATGATTACGTGCTGATTGACAATCGGATCAGAGAGGGTCGTTTCGGTTACGAAGTGATTACCCTGATGGCCACACCGGAGGGGCGTGTTCCCGTCAATCTGGGTTGGATCGCCGGTGATCCGGCAAGGCGCAGCACGCCCAGCCCGAGTCTGGTGACCGGGGACTATAGCGTTTCCGGGCGGCTTTACATTCCCCAAAAGCAGCCTTACCAACTCGGGCCACAGAGAGAGCCCTCCGCCCTGCCTGTGGTCCTGCAATCGTTCGACGCCACCTCATTGGCCCCGGCGCTCTCGAGCGTATTGGGAGAGGGTGTGCTACCCGCCGTTGTCCGCATCGCTGCGGAGGACCCACTGGCGCTTGAGGCAAGCTGGGTTGTGGTAAACCAGAGCCCAGAGAAGCACACCGCTTATGCCGTGCAATGGTTTACCATGGCGGCCGCGTTGATGCTGGCCTTTATATTCCGCAGTTCAAACCTGCTTTCTCTGCTTCGGGGCGGATGGGCCCGATAGCGCGCCGAGGATCTGTCATGCCATTAAAATCAGAGGTAACAGGTAACGGTCGCTGGACGCTTCTACTGATCGCCGGGATTCCCCTGACGATGATTTTTGCGGCATCGTGGTTGTGGTACGTGGTGACTGATGGCGATGTTGATCTCGTAAGTGCGTTGGGGACAAGCAATAACGGCGCGCTGGTGACACCGCCTCGGGAGTTAACAAACAGGCCCTTCACCGATGCGGCGGGTACGGTGTTTTACTGGAGCGACGTGGACCCACGCTGGACGCTGGTCGTCGCAGCGCCTGGACCGGTCTGCGGCGATGCCTGCGAGCGTCGAATCTGGCTTACACGGCAAATCCATGTGGCCCTGGGCCGCGATTTTAATCGGGTGCGCAGGCTATTGGTGACCGATGTGCCGCCTTCGGACCTGCCGTTGGATATCCCGGGCCCCCGCCCTGAGGGATGGCCTCAGGGCTTCGAGTCTGGCAGTGTGTCGGACTACCTGGCATTGGGGCACCCTGGAGTCATTGCACTGGAAGCATCATCGCAGGACTTCGACGGCTTATTTTCCGAAGTTCGTAGCGGTGAGGGCGGCTGGTATCTCGTGGACCCCGCGGGCTGGGTGATGATGCGTTTTGATGATGGACTGGATTACAAGGCCGTGATTACTGACCTAAAATTCCTGCTGAAAAACTCCGGAGGGGGATAGTGGCTGAGTCGTCTGCTTATGCCACGCCACTTTGGCAGGACTATCTTGAGCTCACGAAGCCAAGGGTCGTGGCATTGATGATTCTCACTGCCCTGATCGGCATGTGTATGGCGGTACCCGGGCTGGTCCCGTGGAAGCCACTCGTACTGGGCAATCTGGGTATTGCGCTCTGCGCTGGTGCGGCGGCAGCCATCAATCATATTGTCGACGAGCGTATTGACCAGCAGATGGCGCGAACGCAATCCCGGCCGGTTGCGACAGGGCGAATTTCACAACAGGAAGCAACCCTCTTTGCCGCGGTTTTGGCGGCGCTCGGCGTGGCTGTTTTGGTGCTATGGGTGAACGTCCTGACGGCGGTGCTCACAGTAGCCAGTCTTATTGGCTACGCTTTCATCTACACCATGTTTCTCAAGCGGGCGACGCCACAGAACATTGTCATTGGTGGTCTTGCGGGTGCGGCGCCTCCGCTGCTGGGCTGGACGGCCGTGACAGGCGAGATACACGGGCACGCGCTGCTTCTGGTCTTGATTATTTTTGCATGGACTCCCCCCCATTTCTGGGCGCTCGCCATTCACCGGCGAGAGGAGTACGCGTCGGTTGGCATTCCCATGTTGCCCGTGACCCATGGCACGCAGTTTACGGCCCTGCATATCCTCCTCTATACGATCATTATGTTCCTGATCACTTTACTGCCGTTCGCCACCCGAATGAGTGGTGCTTTGTATCTGGCCGGCGCGTTGGTGCTGGGGAGCATCTTCCTGTATTGGTCCATCGCCATCATGCGCGGCCGCAATGACAACGCACCAATGGAAACCTTCAAGTTTTCGATTACTTACTTGCTGCTACTTTTTGTGGTCATGCTTGCCGACCACTGGTTACTGGGTGTACTGCTGTAGCCCGGAAGACTGACGGAGTTTTTTAACTTGGCATTGGCAATGAAAACCCGGATTAGGCTGACGGTATTGGGTGTCCTGCTACTGGTCAGTGTCATCATGCTGAGCTTTATCAACAGAATTCAGATGCCTCGGGTGATGACAGATACCGAGATGCAGATCAACGGGCTTTATGTTTTTGAAACCCCGCGCGATCCCGGGGCTTTTGAGTTGCTCGATCATCGAGGCGAATCTTTCGATGCCGACGCCCTACAGGGACACTGGACACTTCTTTTTTTTGGGTTCACCCACTGTCCCGATATTTGCCCAACGACCCTGGCGTTCCTGTCACAGCTGATGGCTGAACTTGAAACGACTGAAGCGGCTGATACCCGGGTCGTGATGGTGACGGTAGATCCCGCCCGGGACACGACGGCGGTGCTCGCTGATTACGTGCCTTATTTCAATCCGGCATTCACCGGCGTGACGGGTGAGTTTGTCGATGTGCTGAGCTTTGCACAGCGATTCAACGCCCCTTTCAGGAAGGTGACGGCCAGCGACGGGACCTATCAGCTTGACCACAGTGCCAATATCGCACTGGTTAACCCCCGGGGCCACTACCACGGCTTTTTCAAGGCGCCCCTCGATCTAGCCAAGGCCAAGGTGACGTACCGCTCGGCGCGCTACCTTTGGGAAAGGTGATTTGATGAGTGGTGCACTGATTCTGGTTGATGGCTCGTCCTACCTTTTTCGCGCTTATCATGCGCTGCCAGCCCTCACCAACTCCAAGGGCCTGAACACCGGTGCGGCGAAGGGCGTTATCGGAATGGTTCGAAAGCTGGTGGCAGACTACCCCCAGGATCAGGTCGTGGTGGTGTTTGATGCCAAAGGCCCAACGTTTCGAAACGAGATCTATCCGGACTACAAAGCCAATCGGCCCCCCATGCCCGACGAACTTCGCGAGCAGATAGAACCTATCCACTCGATAATCCGCGCCATGGGTCTGCCTTTGGTGTGTGTCGGCGGCGTTGAAGCCGATGATGTGATTGGCACGTTGGCAGTTCAGGCGGCTGAACGCCATCAAGACGTGCTGATTTCTACAGGTGATAAAGACATGGCACAGCTCGTGAACGAGCGCGTCACCCTGGTGAACACCATGACCAACACCATGCTCGACAGTGCCGGCGTGGTGGAAAAGTTTGGCGTACCCCCGGGGCTGATCATCGATTTGCTGGCCTTGCAGGGCGATAAAGTAGACAACATTCCCGGTGTCCCTGGCGTGGGAGAAAAGACCGCTCTGGCGCTGCTGCAAAACCTGGGTGGCATCGATGACATTTACACCCAGATTGCCAGCGTGGCCGATTTGCCAGTGCGGGGGGCCCAGAAGCTGGGAGCGCGCCTTGAGGAGCACAGGGAGTCCGCGCAGCTTTCTTATCGGCTTGCCACCATTAAAACCGACTGCGACCTGAATCTTGATGAGGGCGATTTGCTGGCGGTCCCGCCAGACCAGCAGGCGCTGACCGACTGGTACCGGGAGCTTGAGTTCAAGGGTTGGCTATCGGCTGCGTTGACTGAAGCTGAGTCAGGTGAGGGAACGGGGGGTGAGATAGAGGCTGATGCCAGCCCGGAGTTGGAGGTTGTCACCGTGCTCGAGCCGGCCGTGTTTGACGAGTGGTTGACTGCGATAGCGGCAGCACCCTTGTTTGCCTTCGACACTGAAACCACCAGCCTTAATTATATGCAGGCCGAGATTGTCGGCGTAGCGCTGGCGGTAGCGGGTGACAGGGCGGCTTATATTCCCCTTGCCCACGACTACCCGGGCGCCCCGGAGCAGCTTGATCGCGACACGGTGCTCGCGAGCCTGCGGCCGCTCCTTGAAGACCCCGACCGCCCGAAAGTAGGCCAGAACCTTAAGTATGACGCCAATGTGCTCGCCAACTACGGTATTCAGCTTCGAGGCATCGCCCACGACTCGATGCTGGAGAGCTATGTGCTGGATGCAACGGGCAGTCGACATGACATGGACACCCTGGCGCTCAAATATCTTGGCCAGAAGACAACGCACTTTGAGGAGGTGGCGGGGAAGGGGGCAAAACAGCTGACCTTTAACGCTGTGGCCCTCGAACAGGCGGCGCCCTATGCCGCTGAAGATGCAGCGGTAACCCTCAAGCTGCACCAGACGTTGTGGCCACGATTGGAGTCTGAGCCCCGACTTGCTGCACTTTACCAGGACGTAGAGCTGCCTTTGGTGCCGGTGCTCTCCCGCATCGAACGCAATGGCACCTGGGTTGATCGCCAGCGTCTTGCAGACCACAGTCACGAGCTGGGGGAGCGAATGGGCACCCTCGAAATGCGCGCGCATGAGCTGGCGGGACAGGCTTTTAACCTGGGCTCGCCAAAACAGCTGGGTGAAATCCTGTTTCAAAAGCTTGAGCTGCCCGTACTGAAGAAAACGCCCAAAGGTGCACCCTCGACGGCTGAAGAGGTACTGGCTGAGCTGGCGCTTGACTACCCCCTGCCTGCCGTTCTCATGGAATATCGTAGTCTCAGCAAGCTCCGCTCAACCTACACCGACCGGCTGCCTGAGATGATCGACTCCGATACAGGGCGTGTGCACACCTCCTATCATCAGGCGGTGACGGCCACGGGCCGGCTGTCGTCTTCTGACCCCAATTTGCAGAACATCCCGATCCGCACGGAGGAGGGCCGGCGGATTCGGCAGGCTTTCTGTGCGCCGCCTGGACGCTGCATTGTTGCGGCGGATTACTCCCAGATTGAATTACGCATCATGGCGCATTTATCCCAGGACCCCGGTCTGCTGGGCGCATTTGGCGCCAACCTGGACGTGCATAGTGCCACTGCCGCAGAGGTCTTCAGCGTTTCCCTTGATGACGTGACGGGGGACCAGAGAAGAAAAGCCAAGGCGATCAATTTTGGACTGATCTATGGCATGTCGGCCTTCGGTTTGGCGCGGCAATTGCAGCTGGGACGTCATGAGGCACAGGCTTACATCGATCGCTACTTCGAGCGCTATCCCGGTGTCGCCGACTACATGACGGCGACCCGTGAGCTGGCCCATGCCCAGGGTTATGTCGAGACACTGCTGGGCCGCAGGCTGTACCTGCCGGAAATCAATGCCCGCAACAAGCAGCGCCAGATGGCTGCCGAGCGTACGGCCATCAATGCGCCAATGCAGGGAACGGCGGCGGACGTGATCAAGCTGGCGATGGTCGCTGTGGACCGCTGGTTGTCGGAGCGGGCCCTTGATGCCCTGATGATCATGCAGGTTCATGATGAGCTGGTATTTGAGGTGGACGAGACCCAGGCTGACGAACTGGTCAATGTCTTACCGGGCTTGATGTCTGGGGTAGCCACGCTGGATGTACCCTTGATCGTCGAGGCGGGCGTGGGTAAAAACTGGGATGAAGCTCACTGATCCAAGGGTGACGCCTCAGGCTCCAGTACGGACGTATCCGTCAACCAGGTATTGAGCTGCGTCCGCAGCTCGGGCAGTCCGTCGCCTTTAAGGGAAGAAAAGCATTGGGCGGTGACCAGATCCCCGAACTCCAACAGTCGCGCCTGAACCCCCAATAATGTCGATTTTGCGGGTCCGCGTTTGAGCTTATCTGCTTTGGTGAGCAGGACATGGACGGGCATTTGTGCCGCTGCCGCCCAGCCAATCATCTGCTCATCGGCGTCGGTTAGCGGGTGGCGTATATCCATAAGCAGTATCAGGCCCCTCAGGCTTTCACGGCGCTGCAAGTAGGAGGCCATGTGGCGGTTCCATTCCTTTTTCAACTTCAGCGGAACTTTGGCGTAGCCGTAGCCCGGAAGATCCACCAGCCGCTGGTTATCGCTCAGCGAAAAGAAGTTGATGAGTTGCGTACGCCCGGGGGTGCGGCTGGTTCTCGCCAGCTTGCGGTTGCCCGTCAGCGTGTTGATGGCGCTGGACTTCCCGGCATTGGAGCGACCCGCAAACGCCACCTCGGAGCCCTGGTCGGCAGGCGCATTGCTGATCTGGCTGGCGCTTTGCAGGAACGTCGCGGCACGGAAATCAACGCGCTGCAGGGTGTTTTCAGGGTGTCCATCAGTGGTCATTGTTGACTTTTGTCCCGAGGGGGGTGTTTGTCTATAATGCCACGCGCTCTTCCCTGCAGCACATACCGGGCGCACCATGGTCGAAGTCGCCAAGGCGCATTGGCCCAGTATCACAGAATGAGGAATTGTTATGAACCGAATAAAAGTACTGCGGCGTATAGCTGCTCCGGCCACCCTGGTCATCGCGGCAATGGCGGCGCCAGCGCTGGCGGAACTCAATATGGACAAATACGGAAAGTCCTGCGCGATGTGCCACGTTTCGGGTGCTGCCGGGGCGCCAAAGACTCACGATGTGGCTGCCTGGGAACCTCGCATGGCCAAGGGTATGGATGCGCTGGTGGCTTCGGTCAAAAATGGTCTCAATGCAATGCCGCCCACAGGTCTCTGCGCGGATTGTACTGACGAGGAATATGCAGCGCTGATTACATACATGGCGTCGCCCGAATAAGGTCAACAGCAACACCAGATTGGAAGTTTGAATATGAGTAGGATAATCGCGACGGCCGTGCTGGCGTTCATGGCAACAATGTCCCAGGCTGCCGAGCTGCTGAAAGGCGACGCGGCTGCCGGAGAAGGGAAGGCAGTCACCTGTGGCGCCTGCCATGGTGCAGACGGCAATAGTGTAGTGCCCAATTTTCCCAAGCTTGCGGGTCTTGGGGAGAAGTATCTGCTGAAGCAGATGCAGGACATCCGTGACGGGCGTCGCATGGTAGCCGCGATGGCGGGTCAGGTGGACAACATGTCGGATCAGGATCTCGCCGACATAGCCGCCTTTTATGACGGTAAAGCACGTACGCCGGAGCTGGCGGACGCCGACCTGCTCGAGCTGGGCCGCAAGGTCTACATGTCAGGAATAATGGATCGCAAGGTAGCAGCCTGTTCCGGGTGTCATAGCCCGACAGGAAAAGGTAATGGGCCGGGAGGATTTCCGGGTCTTGCGGGACAACATGCTGATTACATAGCCGCGCAGCTGAAGATGTTTCGCAAAGGCTATGAGGATCCTGCGGGACGCACCAACGACGGCGGCAGCAAGATCATGCGAACGACGGCTTTCGAGCTCAGTGATCTGGAGATCGAAGCCGTATCCAGCTACGCCGCTGGCCTGAGATAAGCTCGGGGCCGAGCGGAACTCCCGTTTCCCCAGCAGGTCCAACTCTTGGTAGGCTAAGGTCCATCTTCGGTGGGCGTTGGCCTTCCGGTTAAGCAGTGCAGTGGAGCCACCTATGATGTCAACAATGCAGCGAATGATTCTGGTGATGTGTGCGGCCCTCGTCGTCCTGTCGGGTAGCGTTTCGGCGCAGTCTGAGTGGCGTGAGGGAGAGCATTACACGGTCGTCAATCCCGCAGTACGGGTGGGCCCTACGGATCAGGTCATCGTGACAGAGTTCTTCTGGTACGGGTGTGGGCACTGCTATACCTTCGAGCCCATGCTGCAGGCCTGGAAGCAGTCCCTTCCTGATGGGTCAAGGTTGCAGCCTTCGCCGGCCATGTGGAATGACGGCATGAAGCTGCACGCCAAGGCTTATTTCACGGCCGAGACGCTGGGTGTACTTGACCCCATGCACAGCGCGATTTTCAAAGCCATGCATGTGAATCGCAATCGGCTCGCTTCCAAGGGCGCGATCAGGGAGCTCTTTGTTGCCAACGGGGTGCCTGGGGCCGACTTTGACCGGGCCTTTGATTCCTTTGGCGTTAACAGTCAGGTAAATCAAGCTGAGGCGCGAGCTCGCTCGGCAAAAATATCCGGCACGCCCTCTGTCATGGTGAATGGGAAATACCTTATCGAGGCGCGCAAAGCCGGCAGTCAGGCCAACATGCTTAAAATCGCCGAGTATCTGGTTGAGCTGGAACTGGCGAAGAACTCCTAAACCCTGCGTTTTATGCCCTGCCCGTCAGGGGCAATGCCGAGTGCGTGACGACTTTGCGTAACTCAAAGCTCGAGTGCACCCCGGTCACCCCCGGGATACGAGTCAGTTTCCCCAGCAGAAATTGCTCATAGTGGACCATATCAGCGACGACCGCTTTTATGAGGTAGTCAGCGCTCTGACCTGTCACCACAGAGCACGCCACGACTTCTGGAAAATCCACCACCGCCCTTTCGAAGGCCTCAAAGCGCTCGGGTGTGTGTCTGTCCATTGTGATGCCAATATGGGCCGTGAGTGCCAGACCCAGTTTGGACTGGTCCAGAAGTGTCACGCGCTCCAGAATAATGCCGGCTGCCTCGAGACGTTTGACCCGCCGAGCACAGGGTGTGGGCGTCAGGCCGACCCGCTCCGCCAGTTCCAGATTGCTCAAACCCGCATTGCGCTGCAGTAAATCGAGAATCTTCAAGTCGGTTCTGTCCAGCTGTATATCCATAGTTTTAGATAAAAACACCAAAAAAATAATGATATGTAATTTTATACACTAAATTAAGTCCGATTCTATAGCGTATTTGGTGAAAAAACCCCTGTCTGACGCGCTACCATAGGGTCAATCAAACGATGGAGTGTGCCGGTATGGAGCCCAAGACCAGCCCCGGATTTGACGCCGGTAAATACCGCCCTTTTACCCCGGTTCCGAAATTGGATCGCCGGTGGCCTGACCGTGTCATTGAGCGGGCTCCGGAGTGGTGTTCGGTCGATCTTCGGGATGGGAACCAGGCTCTGGTCGAGCCCATGAACGCGCAGCAGAAACTGCGACTGTGGGAGCAGCTGGTGGCCATCGGCTTCAAAACGATCGAGGTCGGCTTTCCCTCGGCTTCCAGCCATGATTACGATTTTCTTCGCAAGTTGATCGAAGAGAATCGCATCCCCGACCATGTCACGGTGCAGGTGCTTGTTCAGGCCCGTGCCGAGCTGATTACCAAGACCTTTGAGGCGCTAAAGGGCGTCAAACGCGCCGTCGTGCATTTTTACAATTCCACCTCAACCGTGCAGCGCCGCGATGTCTTCAAGCTGGATCGTGAAGGAATCATAGACATTGCGGTTCAGGGAGCGACCCTTGTCAAAGCCGAGGCGATGCGGCACCCGAACACCGAGTGGATTTTTGAGTACAGCCCCGAGAGCTTTACCGGCACTGAATTGGACTTTGCGGTGGAGATCTGTGATGCCGTAAATCGCGTGTTGCAGCCGACACCGGAACGCCCCGCAATTATTAATCTGCCGGCCACTGTCGAGATGAGCACACCCAATATTTATGCTGACCAAATTGAGTGGTTCTGCGACCACGTCGCCAACCGTGATGCCTTGATGATCTCCCTCCACACCCACAACGACCGCGGCTGTGCCGTGGCAGCCGCAGAGTTGGGTGTGATGGCGGGTGCTGATCGTGTCGAGGGGACGCTCATGGGTAATGGTGAGCGCACAGGCAACATGGATATCGTGACCATGGCCATGAATCTGTACAGTCAGGGAATCGACCCGGAGCTGGCGTTCGACAACATGGACGCGATTATTGCGACAGTGCGGGAATGTACCCAGCTCCCGGTTCACCCTCGCCACCCTTATGCGGGAGAGCTGGTATTTACCGCCTTTTCGGGTAGCCATCAGGATGCCATCAACAAATGCCTCGCCCTGCGGGATGCTGAAGATCCCTGGGATGTGGCCTACCTACCTATCGATCCCAGGGATATCGGCCGCACCTACCAGGAGGTGATAAGAATCAACAGCCAGTCCGGTAAAGGCGGTGTCGCTTACGTGCTGCATCGGGATTACGGCTATGACCTGCCGCGTTGGCTGCAAATTGACTTCAGTACGGCGGTACAGCGTCTGGCTGAGGAAAGCGAGGCGGAGGTGGCGTCTGAGCAAATCCACCGTCTGTTTTGCGATACCTACATTCAGCCTGAAGGCACGTGGACGCTCGACCGGTATGAGGTGGTTAAAGAAGGCGCCGAGCATGAGTTGACGGCCGTTATTGGGGTGCCCGGCGGAGAGAGGCGAATACAGGGCCGGGGTGCCGGAGTCCTCGACGCCTTCATCGACGCGATGGAGCGAGTAACCGGCAAGCGCATGGTCCTTGTTGAGTACAGCGAGCATACCCTGGGCAAAAGTTCGGATGCTGAGGCTGTCTGCTATGTGCAGGTGAATCTCGATGGCGAGCGGCCCTGCGGTGTGGGCCGAAGCCCCGACATCGTTCAGGCGACGCTGAACGCTGTGCTGTCGGCATTGCAGGGCCATTGCCAGATTGCAGTAGACGCTGCCTGAGCGCTATATTCCAAGCTGTTTAGTTTCTCGCCCTGTGCCACACTGGGTGCAGCACGCTAGTCCAACGCAGGCAGCAGGGGACAATGGCCGATCCGGTAAAAGATAAACCGCTCTATGACGCGATGGGCTATCAAAGCCATGCGCGGTTTTGGCGTGGCTTGCTGAGCAACGATATCGGCTCCAGTGCAGGACTGGACCCCCAGGACGTCCAGATCGAGCGACGGCTGGTCCTTTACCGGCTCATGTTGGTCATTATGTTGGTTGCTGCGGGCACGGTGCTGGCTGGAGCGCTTCTCACTAAGCCGCAACCCGTCCTGCTGTCGATCTTCTCGGGGGTTACCACCTTACTGCTCGCAGGATCTGCCGTGCAGATTTACATGCAGGGTCGCATCCTTTTGCCCCCCGTGGTTTCTCTGGGACTGACCATCACCACGGTGATATGGGCGGTGAGTCAGGGCGGCTACCAACAGGAGTTGTGGCTTTTCCCACTGATGATAGCCCTCACGGCGTTGTTGCCGCTTCGGGCCGCCCTGGTGGCAGGTGGATTGACACTGATTGCCCTTGTGCTGGTGCAGGGGTGGCAGGGCTTCGGAGAGGAAATAGCAAAGCATGCAGCGTTGTTTTCCACGTGGCTGTTCAGTCTTGCCATCATGCAGCTCCTGACGCGCCAGACCGATGAGCTGGCTGATCTGGCATTGACCGACCCACTGACCGGAGCGTTCAACCGACGCTATCTTTTGCCCCAGACCCGGCGTCACCTGGCAGATTTTCAGCGCTACGCGCGACTGTCTTCATTGCTCCTTATTGATATCGACTACTTTAAAAGCATCAATGATGAGATGGGTCACGTAGAGGGAGACCGGGTTTTAAAGGCGTTAGTGGAACTGATCGAGGGCCGTATTCGTGGCGTAGATATGCTATTCCGGCTGGGAGGGGAGGAGTTCGTCGTCCTGCTCAGTCAGGTGGGCGCACAAACGGCGCGAAAAATAGCAGAGGAATTACGCACCAAAATTGCGGCCCAGGAAGTTATTCCGGGCAGGCGCGTCACTGTCAGCATAGGGGTCTGCGATGTTACTGGGGTCGATTCTGCGGAAGAGTGGTTGGAGCACGTGGATCGGGCTATGTATGAAGCAAAACGCCAGGGTCGTGACCGGGTTCATCTCGACAGTGCGCCCCCACGTGACCCATCCAGCATTGAGGGTACCCTTTCGATGTGGCGTTAAACGCCTGTTTCTGGTCGGCATACTGCTGACGCAGGCTGCCTGCTCCAGCACCACATTTTTTTACAACCGCCTAGATACCATCATCAATTGGTATGTTGATGATTACGTTACCCTCACCAAAGACCAGCGCGCAGATTTTGATCGTCGGTTGGCAACTTTGCTCGACTGGCATCGTCGCGAGGAGCTGCCCCGCTATACGGCATTATTGACCCAGTTCGAAATGGGATTAGACCCCACCCTGGAAGCGACCACGGTTGAATATCTCTTTACAGAGCTCTCGAATGCCGCCGATCGTCTTGAGGTGCGGACGCTTGACCTGATGATTGAGTTTGGTGAGACGCTGAGTCCCGAACAACGCCTGGAATTCATGGCGGAATTGCAGCGAGAACAGGAGGAGCAACGGGAGACGTTGTTGGAGCGCACTGACGCAGAGTATCAGGACGATGCCCGGGAGCGGCTTTCGGATAATCTGGCCCGTTTTATGGGCAGGTTAAGCGCAGACCAGAAAACAGGCATTGAAGAGCACGTTCAGGCGTATCGCCGGTTCGACGGGCCCTGGCTGGATGACAGGGCGCGATGGATCGCCCAGCTGGATGCCATCCTCACCCAGGGAGATCCCGATTGGCCGGTACAGGTTCGAGCGGTTCTTGCGGGGCGAGAAAGCGCCCGGTCAGCCGATTACATCCGCGTTTACGAAAACAACAGTCGGGTATCCCGTGCCGTGTTCAGGGATGTCATTAATTTACGCAGTGCCAAACAGGACCAGCGACTCCGCCGAAAAATAAACGACTATCGCGATGATTTTGTTGTCCTTACGGCACAGGCAGATAAACGCTCAGTCAAGCAGTGATAAATCCCTCACCGCGCCTTTGTCAGCACTGGTCACCATCCGCGCATAGACCTTCAATGCGGCGCTGACCTGTCTGGGACGTTTCTCCCGGGGCTGCCACGGTCGCTCGGATGCGGCCATGGCCGCACGTCGCGCCTCGAGCCTATCTCCGTCGATTAAAACGTTGATACGCCGGTTGGGAATGTCGATTTCAATGGGGTCGCCTGTCTCCACCAGAGCAATGGTGCCGCCGGCAGCGGCCTCTGGTGAAACATGTCCGATGGACAGCCCCGACGTGCCCCCCGAGAACCGACCATCAGTCACCAGTGCGCAGGCCTTGCCCAGACCCTTGGACTTCAGATAGCTGGTGGGATAGAGCATCTCCTGCATACCGGGCCCGCCTCTTGGTCCCTCATAGCGGATAATCAGAACCGCACCCGCCGCCACACGATCTTCCAGTATGTCGGCTACCGCCGCTTCCTGGCTTTCGCAAATATGGGCGGGGCCCGTAAAGGTCAGGATGCTGTCATCCACGCCGGCCGTCTTAACCACACATCCATCTTCCGCGATATTACCAAACAGAACAGCCAGGCCACCTTCGGTTGAATAGGCATGCTCGAAATCCCGCACGCAGCCGCCGGCACGATCGAGGTCAAGGGTGGGCCAGCGCGTCGCCTGGCTGAAGGCCTGCTGGGTGGGTATGCCGCCGGGCCCGGCCGAGAAGAGCTTGTGGGCGTCAGCGTTGTCCGTGGCCGCGATGTCCCATTCTGCAAGGGCAGCGGCCAGCGTATCGCTATGAACGGTGGTTGCCGAGGTATCGATAAGCCCGCCTCGGGCCAACTCACCCAGTATGGCCATAACGCCCCCAGCCCTGTGAACGTCTTCCATATGGTACAGCGGTGTACTGGGCGCTACTTTGCACAGCTGGGGGACCTTGCGGCTCAAGGTGTCAATGTCCGCCATGGAAAAATCAAGCCCTGCTTCCTGAGCTGCGGCCAACAGGTGCAGGATGGTGTTGGTCGAGCCGCCCATTGCGATGTCAAGGCACATGGCATTTTCAAAGGCCGTCCGGTTGGCGATGTTTCGGGGAAGGGCTGATGCATCGTCCTGTTCATACCACCGGCGCGCGAGGGTAACCGCGACGCGCCCCGCACGGCGAAATAAGGACTCACGATCGGCATGGGTTGCCAGCAGCGATCCGTTGCCCGGCAGGCTCAAGCCCAGCGCTTCAGTCAGGCAATTCATTGAGTTGGCAGTGAACATACCCGAGCAGGATCCGCAGGTCGGGCAGGCAGAGCGCTCGTAGGCCTCAACGGTTGCGTCATCAGCCGATTCATCCGCGGCAATGACCATGGCGTCCACCAGATCGAGCTTGTTTTCAGAAAGCTTGGTTTTGCCCGCTTCCATCGGGCCGCCCGATACGAATACACAGGGAATGTTGAGTCGCATGGCAGCGTTCAACATCCCGGGAGTGATCTTGTCACAGTTCGAGATGCAGACCATGGCGTCGGCGCAATGTGCGTTCACCATGTACTCCACGGAGTCTGCAATGATGTCACGGGAGGGCAGGCTGTACAGCATGCCGTCGTGGCCCATGGCGATTCCGTCGTCTACGGCAATGGTATTGAATTCTTTGGCAACCCCGCCTGCCGCCTCGATTTCACGGGCCACCAGTTGACCGAGATCCTTCAGGTGCACGTGACCGGGCACGAACTGGGTGAATGAGTTCACCACTGCGATAATGGGTTTTTCAAAATCGCTGTCTGTCATGCCGGTTGCGCGCCACAAAGCACGCGCCCCTGCCATGTTGCGGCCAGCGGTGGAGGTCTTCGATCTGTACTGTGGCATGCTGTGTTCTCCCGGTTCGGGGCGGAAGTCTACCAGTTGGAGGACGCTAGTCGAGGCGCCTGATCAGCACCTTGGAGTTTCGCTGCAGGTTATAAAGTTGCTTTTTCTCCTCGGGCAGGTTGTCCAGGGAAGAGTTTTCAAACCCCTGTTCGATAAACCAGTGGGTTGTTTGCGTCGTGAGCACAAATAAAGCGCCAATGCCCATCTGTGTGGCTTTGGTGGTCAATAAAGCCAGCAGGTGCGTACCTCGGCCGTCACCGCGGTAGTCTGGGTGTGTCGCGATACAGGCGACTTCCGCCATGTCAGCGGTGGTCGAGGGGTAGAGTGCAGCACAGGCAACGACCCGTCCATCCCGTTCCATAACAATGAAGTTGCCGATTTCCTGTTCCAGCCGCTCCCGGGAACGCCGCACCAACACGCCACTTTCTTCCAGGGGCTGAACCAGCTCCAAAACCCCGGCAATATCATCGACGGTGGCGGTGCGGTGCTGTTCGTAGGCGGCCTCGCTCACCAAGGTGCCCGCGCCATCATGGGTGAACAACTCATCGATCAGCGCACCGTTGCGCTCATAGCTGAGCAGATGGACTCGGTTGACGCCCTGCTCGCAGGCTCGGCAGGCGGCGTCCCGGCGCATGGCCTGCTCAGGGTCGGACAGCATCAACTGCCTGGCGGCCTCTACGGTGCATTGGCGCAGCAGTTTGCCATCGGCATCACAAAGGCCCTCGGCGCGATCCAATATGATCAACTTGTCTGCACCCAGGGCAACGGCTGCCGCTGTGGCCACTTCGTCCGAGCTGAGATTGAACACCTCACCGGTGGGTGAAAACCCCAGTGGCGACAGCAGCAGGATAGCCTGATTATCCAGCGTGGCCGCCATGCCGATCGCATCCAGCCTGCGCACAGCGCCGGTGAATTGAAAATCAACGCCATCCACTACCCCCACGGGTCGCGCGGTGATGAAGTTGCCGCTGACCACCCGAAGCCGGGCACCACGCATGGGGGAGTCGGGCAGCCCCTGGGATAATTGGCTTTCGAGTTGCAGGCGTTGGGTAGCGGCCACGTCCCGTACAACGCCCAACACCTCGCTGTCGGTTACACGGATCCCTTTGTGTAGCTGACTTGAGATTCCAAGCGCTTCCAGTGCCAGCTCCACCTCGCTGCGGGTTGCATGGACGAGGACCAGCCGGATTCCGAGCAGGTGCAGCAGGGAGAGATCATGAATCAGATGACTGAACTGATCGCTATCCAGTGCGCCGTTACCCAGATAGATCACAAAGGTCCGACCCCGATGGGACCGGATGTAGGGGCTGGTGTGTCTAAACCAGTCTATGTGATCGTTTGACGGCGCCACGTTGTTTTGCCTCCGTAGAAAGCGCGAAGATTACCTGAAACCCCCTCGTGGAATCTCGGAAATTGTTGGCTGAGCGTTTAAAGGCAATGGTGGGCGATAAGCTGCTTGATCACATCAATAGCCGGGCGCAACTGATCCATGGGCATGTATTCATCGGGTTGGTGGGCGACATCAATAGACCCGGGCCCCAGGACAATCGTTTCCAGCCCTAGCCGCTGCAGGAAGGGCGCTTCCGTTGCGAAGTTGACGGCACCCGCCGCACATCCGGTTACTGCCTCGGCTGCTATGACCGCTGCACTATCCTCGGCTTGTTCAAAAGCGGGCACGGGCTCTACCAGCCGACGCATTTCAATATCGATGCCGTGTGCGCTGGCGAGTGCCGTGAGGCGCTGATTAAGCGCTGTTTCAATGTCCTGGTACGCCAGGCCCGGCAGCATTCGCACATCAAAACTGAAGTCCAGTTCGCCGCAAATCCTGTTGGGACTGTCGCCGCCATGCAGACAGCCAAAGTTAATTGTCGGTGTCGGTACCGCCAGCAGCTCGCAGCGGAATTCCTGTGCCAGCTCTGCGCGATAGCGGTCAAAGAGTGTGAGCAGTGCGGGGACAACGTCGATCACGTTGCGTCCCAGCGACGGGTCCGAGGAATGCCCGCTGCGCCCCGACAAGCGAACGCCTTGCATCATGATGCCTTTGTGCAGCCGTATGGGTTGCAGGTTGGTGGGTTCCCCGATGATCGCTGCACTGGCCCCCTTCAGCGCGTCCACGGGTAGTTCACGCGCACCGCGCATGGTGCTCTCCTCATCGGCGGTGGCAAGCAGGTAGAGCGGTGCATGCAGCTCATGCAGGTCGAGCTCGGCAATGGCTGCCAGGGCGACCGGGAAAAATCCTTTCATGTCGGTGCTGCCCAAGCCAAACAGCCCGCCATCCCGCTCTACCAGGGCGAGGGGGTCAGATTGCCAACGGCCCTCGTCGAAGGGCACGGTGTCCGTGTGCCCCGACAACACCAGGCCGCCGCTTTGTTCGTTTGAGGGTGCTTCGGGGCCCAGCCGAGCAATGAGATTGGCTTTTCCACCGGGTCCCGGCTGCAGGGGCTGCACCGCCACCTTGAAGCCCAGTTCGTCGGTAAACCCCGCCAGCTTCTCGATTACTCCCCGGTTTGAGGTGTCCCATTGAGGGTCGGGGGAGCTCACGGAGGGCTCGGCAACAAGTTGCTTAAGTTGCTGTACAACCCGTTGTTCGGTGGTGGGCATAACGTGTTTTCCTGAATTTTCACGTTGAGAGTAACCAAAAATTCCCCCAACAGTCGGTTGTTTAACGGTGACATGCCGTTTCCAGTGCGTAAACTGCAACAATGGACGACTGCCTGCAAATAGCCCCCGAAACCCGCCTTGATGTTGTCAGCCTTGCTGAGGGGCTGACCCGAGCGGGACGCTTATCGGCAAAGAATCTGGTGCGGCTCAAGTCGGTCACCCAAACCCGCGTCCACCCCCTGATATTCCTGGCAGAGCAAAAGTTGCCTGATTTCAGCGCCACCGGAGAGGTGCTGGATATGCCCGCGCTGCTTGCTTTTCTGTCAGAGCAGACGGGGCAATCGGTTGTGGATATTGACCCGTTGAAAATTGACACCCGGGCGATTGCTGAAGTCATGTCTGAGGGGTTTGCTGAGCGCCATCACATTCTGGCTGTTGCCGTGGATGAGCAGGCGGTAACTGTGGCCAGCGCTGAGCCCTGGATCACCCGATGGGAAAAAGACCTTGAGCATGTTACCCGCCTTCCCATCAAGCGGGTCCTCGCTGACCCTCGTGACATCACAAGACACACCAAAGAATTTTATACCATGGCGCGCTCCGTGCAGGGCGCACGGGCCCTTGCCCGCGGAGAGGGCGGCAAACTGGCCAATCTTGAAGCGATGGTTCAGTTGGGCGGCAAGTCAGAGCCGGACGCCAATGACCAGCATATCGTCAGCGTTGTGGACTGGTTGCTGCAATATGCTTTTGAGCAGCGAGCCAGCGATATCCACATCGAGCCGCGTCGCGATTTGGGTATCGTTCGGTTTCGAATCGATGGTGTGCTGCACAAGGTTTATGAATTGCCGGCGGCGGTAGCCTCTGCTGTGACCAGTCGATTCAAAATACTGGCTCGGCTTGACGTGGCCGAAAAACGGCGTCCACAGGATGGCAGGCTCAAGACCCGAACTCCCGACGGCAACGAGGTGGAGCTGCGCCTATCGACCCTGCCCACAGCGTTTGGCGAAAAGCTCGTCATGCGAATCTTTGATCCCGACGTGCTGCTGAAGAGCTTCGAGGAATTGGGTCTCCGGGGGGAGGACTACGATCGGTGGCAAAGCATGATCGAGCAGGGCACGGGTATTGTCCTGGTGACCGGGCCGACAGGGTCGGGCAAGACTACAACGCTGTACTCCACGTTGCGCCAGCTGGCCACCTCGGATGTCAATGTCTGCACGATTGAGGATCCCATAGAGATGGTTGAGCCTGCGTTCAACCAGATGCAGGTAAACCCCAGCATCGATTTGGACTTCGCCTCCGGAGTGCGAGCTCTCATGCGACAGGACCCAGACATCATCATGGTGGGCGAGATCCGCGACTTGGAAACGGCCAATATGGCTATTCAGGCGGCACTGACCGGACACCTGGTGTTGAGCACGCTGCACACCAACGACTCCCCCGGAGCGATCTCTAGGCTGGTTGAACTGGGCGTTCCCGCCTTCCTGATTAGGGCGACGGTGCGGGGTGTGATGTCACAGCGACTGGTCAGGACGCTGTGCCCAAGCTGCAAGAAACTCGAGCCTGCCAATGCCGAGGACTGGAAAACGCTGGTGGCGGATTACCCTACAGCTATGCCTGAAGAGTTGTACCGACCGGTGGGCTGTAAAGCCTGCAGGGAGACGGGGTATTTGGGCCGCGAGGGGATTTATGAGGTGTTGGTTGCAGACCCCGGTGTCCAGGAAGTAATTACTGAGGGACATGATCTTCGTAAAATTCGCGAATGTTCTGTAGCGGCAGGCATGGTGCCGCTGCGGGTTGCTGGAGCGGAAAAAGTGGCGCGGGGTGAAACAACCCTTGAAGAGGTGATGCGCGTAGCGCCCGCGATTGATGACTGACCGCGCAGCGGTGCCTCCATCCCTGGGCGCCACACTCGAACGAAGCTGGGCCCTGCTGACCGACCAGCTCAGCCCGGAGCTTCTAGAACAATTGAACCAAGCGCTGGACGCCCGCGAACTGGCTGCAGAATTTGATTGCCTGCTGGCCACCAGTGAGTTTTTTCGTGATCAGTTCCTGAGACATGCCGACTGGGCTGTGGGTGAACTGGCAGAGCAGGGGCTTTTCCAGACGTCTCCTTCCGGACCGGAAGCCTGGCAGCGGGGCCTTGAGCGCCTGATCGGAGATCAAGCCAGCGAAGACCATGTTATGTCGGCCCTGCGGATATTTCGCAATCGGCACATGCTACGCATTGTTGCCTGTGAATTGACGGGCCGGGCAACCCTGGAGGACACTTTTCGCGATCTCACGCTGCTGGCCGATACCACCATTCGGTTTGCCGTGGACTGGGCCACCAACAGGCTGGCGGAGCGCTTTGGTCGGCCCGTGGGGGAATGGTCCGGTGAGATACAGGAATTGGTGGTTCTGGGGATGGGCAAACTGGGTGGCTGCGAGCTCAATCTCTCTTCTGATATCGACCTGATTTACTGCTACCCCGAGTCAGGCGAAACCCAGGGTGGCCGAAAAAGCCTCAGCAACCAGGAGTTCTTTATCCGGGTAGGCCAGCAGGTGATCAAGCTGCTCGATGCCAAAACGGTTGATGGCTTTGTCTTTCGCGTCGACATGCGACTTAGGCCCTTTGGCAGCAGCGGGCCGCTGGTAGTCAACTACAACGCGCTGGAAGTTTACTATCAGCAACACGGTCGGGACTGGGAACGCTACGCGATGATCAAAGCCCGGTGCATCACCGGCTCGGCCGCCAACAAAAAACCTATTGCCGATTTAAAGCGCGCCTTTGTGTACCGACGGTACACCGACTTTGGTGCCCTGCATGCGCTGCGGGAAATGCGTGAAATGATTACTGCAGAGACGTTGCGGCGTAGTCTGCAGGACAATATCAAGCGCGGTCACGGCGGGATTCGCGAAGTGGAATTCATCGTCCAGTGCAAACAACTGATTCACGGTGGGCGTAATCCCGAGCTTCAGGTCGAGCCATTACAAATTGCTTGCAGCCAGCTGGAGGCCCTGGAATTTATCAGTACTGATGACCGGCAGGGGCTTCTGTCGGCCTATCGTTTTCTCAGACGCCTTGAAAATATCCTGCAGGGGCTGGGGGATACCCAGACCCAGGAGCTGCCGGGCGACAATCTGGTCAGACAGCAGGTTGCATTCCTGATGGGATATCCCGACTGGTCGACACTGCTCCCGGTGATTGGCGAGGTTCGGGATGCTGTGGCGGGTTACTTCCGTGAGTTGGTCACCCTGCCCGATGGTGATTTGCCGGATGTGGATACCATCAAGGGCCTCCAGTTTTCCGAACTGTCCAGCGCCACCCTGGCGGACCGGGGGTTCTGTGAGCCGGATAAGAGCTGGCAAGCAATCGAAGACCTCATGCAGGGGGGGCGCGTGCGCGCGGCCCAGAATGAGAGCCGCCGTCGACTTGAGTTATTTTTGCCCCAGCTGGTAGCGGCAGCGGCACAAACGCCCAACCCTGATCTGGCCCTCAGCCGAACCCTGGCATTCACCAGTGCGGTCCTTCGCCGTAGCGCTTACCTGGTCATGATGAGCGAACACCCCCAAGCTCTTGAGAACCTGGTGTTCCTGAATCTGGCGAGCCCCTGGATTGCCCGCAAGCTGGCTAATCGTCCTGAGCTCGTAGAAGAGCTGCTGCATGAGGATCGTCTCTACAGCGCACCCAATCGCCATGAGATGGCTGCGATGGTTCAGGACCAGCTGCTGCGGGTGCCTGAAGACGATCTGGAGCAGCAAATGCACGCTATGGCTCGTATAAAGGAGGCGGTAGTTCTCAGGGTGGCGGCCAGTGAGCTGCGTGGAGACCTGCCATTGATGAAAGCCAGCGACAATCTCACTTATCTCGCAGAGGTGATGGTGGCGCAGGCGATCCAGGTCGCCCGGGCCGAATTGGTCTCCCGCCACGGGGAGCCACAGGGTGACAATATCGGCTTTGCCGTCATGGGCTATGGAAAGCTGGGTGGTATCGAGCTGGGCTACGGTTCCGATCTCGATATTGTGTTCGTTTTAGAGGGTTCGGGGGGCGCCACCGCCGGCCCTCGGGTGATTGACAATGACCGCTTCTTTACCCGGCTGGCACAGCGGGCGGTACACGTACTGTCCACCAATGTTGCCCAGGGGCAGCTGTATGAGGTTGATCTCCGGTTGCGGCCAGACGGTGGGTCGGGCCTGCCCTGTGTGACCTTCGACAGTTTCAGGAAGTACCAGAATGAGTCGGCCTGGACATGGGAGCACCAGGCTCTGGTGAGAGCACGACCCGTCGCGGGCTCCGGCGCGCTGTGCCAGCGCCTTGAGGCCCTTCGGATTGAAGTTCTGTGCCAGGCGCGGGAGCCGGACACCCTCCTTGATGAGGTGGTCAGTATGCGAGCTCGGATGTTCACAGGGGCGCAAAGTCGACTGGACGCGGGGCCAGAGGCCTTTGATATCAAGCGCGATCCGGGTGGGATTGTAGATATTGAATTTATTGTGCAGTTTCTTGTGCTGCGCTTTGCACGGGATAATCCCGCGTTGGCTGTGGCGACGGATGTGGTCAGGTTGTTGGCGGCCTTAGCCGAACATGACTTGCTGTCGGCGGAGGATGCCGACACACTGCGCGCAGCATATTTGGCATATCGTGCTGAAGTGCATCGAGCCGTATTGGAAGATGTCGAGCCACTGGGCAATCGCTCAATGTTCGCGGGGCAACTCGAAGCCGTGATGCGTATCCGGGATCGAGTTCTGCCGGGCCTTGGGGCAGACTGAAGCGAGACGTCACGCGGAATGTGGGTGTTGGAGAGGAAATAACATGGACCTGTCAAAACTGAGCGGGAAAATTTGGCTCGACGGTGAGCTCGTGCCCTGGGAAGAGGCGAAGGTGCATGTCCTGACCCATACCTTCCATTATGGGCTCGGGGTCTTCGAGGGGGTCAGGGCCTATAGCACGCCCGACAGGGGAACCTGCATCTTCCGATTGGAAGAGCACACGGATCGACTGTTTCGCTCCGCGAAAATCCTGCAGATGAACATGCCCTGGGATAAGGACACGCTCAACGCGGCACAGCGGGAGGTAGTGCGGGTCAATGGCCTGGAGGAGGGCTATCTGCGCCCCATGTGCTTTCTGGGCTCTGAAGGCATGGGGCTGCGGGCGGACAACCTGCAAACCCACGTCATGGTGGCGGCATGGCCCTGGCCTTCCTATATGGACCCGGAAGCCCGTGACAGGGGCATCGCAGTGCGCACCTCCAGTTACACCCGTCATCACGTGAACATCACCATGTGCAAGGCCAAGGCCAATGGCAACTACATCAACTCCATCCTCGCGCTGCGTGAGGCCATAGACAGTGGCTGTGAAGAAGCACTCATGCTCGACAATGAGGGTTATGTGGCTGAGGGCAGCGGCGAGAACTTCTTCATGGTTCGCGACGGAATTATTTACACCCCGGACCTGACGTCCTGCCTGGACGGCATTACGCGCAATGCCATATTCCGGATAGCGGCCGATGAAGGCTATGAGGTGCGCGAAAAGCGCATTACCCGTGACGAGGTTTATATCTGTGACGAGGCTTTTTTCACCGGCACGGCAGCGGAGGTTGTGCCCGTTCGGGAGCTCGATAACCGCCCCATCGGCGAAGGGTGTCGTGGCCCCGTGACTGAAAAACTCCAGCGTATTTATTTTGAAACGGTACGGGGAGGGCAGGCGCGCTATAGCGAATGGCTGACACCCGTAGCCGATTGATTAGGATTAGGCGAGGTTCACTGTGACGAAGGTTTCACTTGAGACACTGCCCTGCGGTATTCGCTATCGCCACTGGGCCCCGGATGGCGAACCCAAAGCGGCCGTAGTGCTTGTGCACGGATTGGGAGAACACAGTGGACGCTATCAGCATGTGGCTGAAGCTTTTATCGCCAGGGGTTTTGCGGTGGTCGCCCCGGATCATATGGGGCACGGCGAATCCCCGGGGGAGCGGGTGTTTGTTTCGCACTTTGATGACTACCTGGCGGGTGTGCGGGAATGCCGTCAGCTTATTTCCAGCCACTACCCGGAGCGCCCCTGTTTTATTTTGGGGCATAGCATGGGGGGGTTGATCACTGCCCGCCTGTTACTCGAGGATCAGGCCCAGTATCAGGGCGCCTTGTTCAGTGGTCCTGCCTTTGCAGCGGGTGAGCCGCCACCCGCTCCGGTCATGTGGATCGGTCGTCTGCTCGCGAAACTTCTGCCTCGCATGGGCATGCTGGCCCTCGACGGGTCAGGGGTGAGTCGTGACCCCAAAGTGGTTGCCGCCTATGAGGCTGATCCGCTGGTTAATCATGGCAAAGTGACAGCGGGACTGGGGATCGCTATTTTTGACGCCATGGATCAGGTTATGAATCAGGCAGGTACATTGACGCTGCCCATGCTGATCATGCACGGGGGGGCCGATACCCTTGCCGCACCCGCGGGCTCCGAGGCCTTTGCGGAAAGAGTGACGGCGAAGGATGTCAGCCTGCAAATATTACCGGGCCTGTACCACGAGATTTTCAATGAGCCCGAGGGCGAGGGCATCGTCGCGACCTACGCAGACTGGATTGAGGCCCGTTTGCCTTGAGCCATCGTGTCCTGCTCTGCGGCGCTGGCGGACAGTTGGGGCAGGAGCTGTTGTTCACCCGCCCCGGGCACTGGGAGTGCTTTGCCAGGGATCGGACGGCACTTGATATTGCAGACCCCGACCAGATCGCGTCTGCCCTTGAGGAAACTGGGGCTCAATGGGTGATCAATGCCGCAGCCTTCACGGCAGTTGATGCTGCGGAAACAGACCGGGATGGTGCCTGGCAGGGCAATGCGGTCGGTCCGGGGCAACTCGCTGAAGCCTGCTACACCCGGGGTGTGCGATTGCTCCACATTTCCACCGATTTTGTTTTCGACGGCGAACAGGGCAGGCCCTACGGCCCTGACGATGTGCCCAACCCACTGGGGGTTTATGGACACAGCAAATTGGAGGGCGAGCGCGCGGTACTGGCGACCGGGGGCGATCCGCTGGTGATTCGAACCGGTTGGGTTTACTCGCGCCACGGCGGTAACTTCGTCAAAACCATGCTGCGACTTATGGCGGAGCGTGATGCGTTGTCGGTGGTGGAGGATCAGGTGGGTACCCCCACCTGGGCCCGTGGACTGGCGGAAGCCTGCTGGGACCTGATCGAATGCAAAGCGGCCTCGGGCATCTATCACTGGAGCGATGCCGGTGTCTGCAGCTGGTACGATTTCGCCCTGGCCATCGCCGAGCTGGCGCAGGAACAGGGGTTGTTGGACAGGTCAGCTGAGATCACACCGATCTCGTCACGGGATTACCCAACCCCGGCACAGCGCCCGGCTTACAGTGTGTTGGACAAATCTCGGATACGCCAGCTGCTGGGGCGGCCGAGCCGTCACTGGCGAATGCAGCTGAAAGCCATGCTGTCTGACTTACAAAACAAGGAAACTTCTAACTGATGAAAAGGTCACTCATGGTCACCGGTGCCGCGGGATTTATCGGCGCCAATTTTGTCTATCACTGGGCGCGGAATCACCCCGAGGATACGCTGGTGGCTTACGATGCCCTGACCTATGCCGGTAATCGCGCCTCCCTGAAGCCTCTGGAGGAGAGCGGGCAGCTGGTCTTCGTACAGGGCGATATCTGCGACAGCATAC
>JAKMEU010000138.1 GCA_022425845.1 Luminiphilus sp.
CAGTTTGGCAGGTCTTGGTTGTAATCATAGCAACAAATAATCTTGCAAAACGATATAAAATAAATAAATATGTAATTTAATTTCATACTGGTGGGAACATCAGCGAGCGATAACAACGGAGACAACGCTATGATGAGGATCGCTATCAACGGGTTCGGCCGCATTGGTCGCAATGTGCTTAGGGCCTATTACGACCGCCCGTCTCTGGCTGAACAAATCCAGATCGTTGCAATTAATGACTTGGGCGACCCCGCCATCACCGCTCATCTTCTGGAATTTGATACCGCACACGGGCGCTTCGCCCATCCGGTTGTTGCCGGGAGTGATTATTTACAGGTCGGGAGCGACCGGATAACGGTTTTGAGCGAGCGATCCCCCTGTCAGTTGCCCTGGTCCGAGCTGGGGGTTGATTTGGTGCTTGAGTGTACTGGCCTCTTCACCGACCGGGAATCTGCAGCTGGACACCTGACGGCAGGAGCCCAGCGGGTGTTGGTGTCCGCACCGACCAAGAACGCCGATGCCACTGTTGTTTTCGGTGTCAATCATGAGACGCTGCGAGCGGAAGACCGGGTTATTTCCAATGCCTCCTGCACGACCAACTGCCTGGCTCCTCTGGTCAAGCCCCTGCACGAGGAGATCGGGCTGGTGCAGGGCTTGATGACCACCATCCACGCCTACACCAACGATCAAAGTCTCAATGATGTGTATCACAAGGATCTGTTCAGAGCACGGGCAGCAGGGCAGAGCATGATTCCGACCGCGACGGGTGCGGCTACTGCCATCGGATTGGTCTTGCCAGAGTTACAGGGCCGCCTTGATGGCCTGGCCGTTCGTGTGCCCACGCTGAATGTATCGCTGGTCGATCTGACCTTCACGGGGGCCCGCGCCACGTCGGTCGAGGAAGTCAACAGCATTATGATGCGCGCGGCTGAGCAGGATCACTTTGGCGTTCTTGCCTGTAATGAGAAACCGCTGGTTTCCATCGACTTTAATCACGATAGTCACTCTGCCAGTTTCGACTGCAACCATACCCGTGTCACAGGTGACCTGGTCAAGGTTCTGGCGTGGTACGACAACGAGTGGGGTTTCTCCAATCGCATGCTGGATAACGCGCTTCAAATCGGCATGGTCGCTGGATTACCCCTGGACCAGGCTGCCTGAGTGGTCAGATCGCCTCCCGGTGCTTTGGGAGGCTGTCAGGGAGAGCGCCAGACTTCAAAGCTACCCCGGGGCGGCAGAAATGCGGATACAGGAGCCGTCACCGCCGGTGCGTCCGGCTCAATGGCTTTCAGGACGCGGACCTTGTCATTCCCGACAATATGCAGTGCTCCCCACCTGCAGTTCGCAAGCCGGGTTCGGCTCAGTGATATCCGTTGATGAGGTGCTGTTGTGGGTCGGGTCATGACCACCGAGGCGGACGTCGCCAGGGCCTCGGTGATTTGCTCGCTGCAGGGGAAGAGGCTTGCCGTGTGGCGGTCCAGCCCCATGCCCAACAAGACGGCATCGAAGGGGGGTAATTCGCTTACCTGTGCTTCAACGATTTCAAGGTTGGCCTGCACATCGGGGTAGCCAGGACATAGACTGAGAAAATAGGCGCTGGCGGCCTCTCCCTGCAGTAAAAGCCGGCGCAGCATCCCCTCGTTCGAATCCTCGTGATCGGCGGCCACCCAGCGGTCATCGGCAAGCAAGACTGTCACGCAGTCCCATCGCAATGGTGTTTCTGCCAATTGCCGGTAGAGGGCCTGTGGCGTCGACCCCCCCGACAGCACCAGCGTGGCAGAGCCCCTTAGGTCTATGGCCTTCTGCAGGCGTTCCGAGACGGCGAGACGCAGGGCCTCGTCCAGGGCTTCCGGCGTGGCAAATTGGAAGTCAGGCATGCCAGCTTCGTCCGTCTTTCTCGATCAGTAACTCGGCCTTGGATGGGCCCCACGAGCCGGCATGGTAGGGCTTTGTTTCAAGATGCTGTCGCTCGCAAGCCGCGATCAATTCGTCGCACCAACGCCAGCTCTCTTCAATTTCTTCCCGGCCGACGAACAGGGACTGATCACCGTTGATGGCATCCAGGAAGAGCCGCTCGTAGGCATCGGGTATGCGCTTCATATCCGCAGCTTCGCGGAAATCAAGGTCCAGCGTATGGTTCTGCAGGGACAGTTTTTCACGCAGTGTCTGACGTTTCGAAGCCATCGTGAGCTGAATGCCCTCACGGGGTTGCAGACGAATGATCAGTTTGTTGGGAATGTTGGTGCCGTCACCAAAAATATTGTGTGGCAATTCCTTGTATTGAATAATAATTTCAGTGACCTTCTCCGGAACCCGCTTGCCGGTGCGAAGATAAAACGGTACGCCCGCCCAGCGCCAGTTATCGACGTGGGCTTTGATGGCGATGAAGGTTTCGGTACTGCTGTTGGTCTGCCCGCAGCCTTCCTCCTCCAGATAGCCTGGCACCGCAGCTCCAGCGGCCCAGCCCTGGGTATACTGCCCCTTGACCACACAGTCTGAGACGGTTGTGGCATCGATGCGGCGCAGCGCTTTTACAATTTTGACTTTTTCATCACGGATGCTTTCTGCTTCAAGGCTGTTCGGCGGTTCCATGGCGACCAGGCACAGAAGCTGCATCAGGTGGTTTTGCACCATATCCCTGAGCTGGCCTACCCGATCGTAGTAAGACCAACGACCTTCAATGCCAACGATCTCTCCCACAGAAATCTGTACGTGATCAATGCAGTTTGAGTCCCACTGACTATTGATAAAACGGTTGGCGAATCGCAGGGCCAGTAGATTCTGCACCGTTTCTTTGCCCAGGTAATGGTCAATGC
>JAKMEU010000150.1 GCA_022425845.1 Luminiphilus sp.
GCTCTACGGCTACCGGGCCCCCGAGGGCAATGTGGTCAGCGAGCTCACCTACGACCGCATCGACTGCCTGCCCGACGGCGATTAGGACACAACTGCCCGCCATCGGGCGACGCGCTGCAGTAGCGAGCACATCGCCGCCAAGCTTGGTAAGCTTTCGACTGCAGGAGGTCATCGACCCCGCCCCGGTGGCGGCCAGCGATGAGCCTGCCGCTGCTGTTTCGGAGTGCTCGGGCCAGGGAATGCCAACACACCATGGTGTCTCTTGTTTGCTGAGAACGAGGAACGAAACGATGAGCAGACCGGCCTGATGACAACCCAACGCCCCACCGTGGCGGAGATGGATCGATCGGGACCTCACAGCCCCCGGGCCATGGCGCTCTGCGTGGTCATCGCATTGTGCCTGTTCATCCTGAATGCTGTCCCTGTGCTGGCCGAAAGCGCGGATACGACAACATCCCTTACACCCACTCTGCCCGATGCGCCCCTTCCCACACCCAATACCTTATCCAAACTCCCCGTGGGCACCCTGCAGATGGGCCTGTACATAACCGCCATCGACGAAATTGACCTGCTGGGTAATTCCTTCAACGCCCAGTTTTATCTCTCCACCCTGTGGCACACGGCGGGTGGCGATAATCCCAGTGACTCACTGGAAGTCCTCAACGCCATCCACCACAGCGATATCGGTCGCTTCGACCTGATCAGCGCGCAGGCCTACGGCGATCTTGAATGGCGGCTGTACGGTGTGCGCAGCAAGATCATCAATCCCTGGATCCTCACCAACTACCCCTTCGACAGTCAGCTGCTGCGCATCCGGATCGGCATGGCCAACCCCATTCAAGGGTCAGTAAACTTTAGCGTGGACCGCCTTAACAGCTACGTGCATCCCGAGCTGATTCTCTATGACTGGCAGATGGGCGCGCTGGACCTGGTGTCGGGCTCCATCAGTATCGTCGGCAACCTGGGCATGCCCGACCGGGCCAGCGGCGCGGTGTACCAGGGTCCGGTGGTCAACGGTCTGATTGAAATGCGCCGACGCGGGCATCTGGAATTCATACCCAGCTTTCTCGGCTACTTCCTGGCCATTGGCCTGTGCGTGCTGGCACTGGGTATTTCCCGCAGCCGGGATGACCTGATCCTGGGTGCCGTGGTTTCCGCCGCCGCCAACTCGGTTTACCTCGCGGAGATCTTGCCCGTGTCCGCACTGGGCGGCTTCAGCGGACAGATTCAGGTGATTATTTATATTGGCATCCTTTACGCTGCCACCGCCGATGAGTTGATTGACCATGTGCCAGAGGACTGGAGCCAACAGCTCAAGACCGTTTTGAAGCTTAGCCTGCTACCCATTTACCTAATGGGCACCGTAGTGGCGATTTACGCCATCGTCCCGAGTGACGTGTTGTGACAATGCCGACAGACATTTTGCCGCCAGTCCCTGGCAGGGGGAACATGCCATGAACAGCGCAATTTCGCGCAATCCCCAGGGGTTTTCCATTGCGGCCAGTATTCTCATCGTGGCTCTGGGGGCTTACTTCATCCAGGACAAGATCGAAGTCAGTAAGCAGGGCGACTCAGACCTCATTCTCACACCCGATGAGATACGGTCGTTACCCGCCGATACCATTCCAGTGGTGCTGCACCGGGTGGACTACTCCTACTCGGAGAAGACCCTCGCCTTTGCCATGCTTAAGCTCATTTTGGACAAGAGCGGCGCAAAATATGTGCTGGGCTACGGCCAGAACGTGGCCGATAGTTCACGAGGACTCCGGGATATTGCCGGCTCCATCATGCCGTCCAAGTCCAACCCCGATGGCGTGAACATCATCCTCCACGGTATGGGTGAGTCCCAACCCGGTGCGCGGTCCACTACCGTCCCGGTCACCGGCGGTTTGCTTGGACTTCGTGTCGCTTGCATCAACAGCCTGACGATCGATCGCTTCAAAAATGTCAGTGACCTGGAAGACCTCCAGTACTTTATCGCCGTGCAAGGTCAGGGCTGGACAGATGCCAAAGTTCTCCGCCAGGGCGGCATACCCACCTTTGAGGTTGAGACCACGCTGACCTACAACCTGCTCAATGAAGGGCGCGTCGATTATTTTCCCCGCAGTATTACCAGCGTCGAATCCGAGTGCCACCCGAGCAACACCTCTTACGAATCGGTTGTGGTGGATCCCTATATTCATATCATCCACCCCGCGGCATGGCTCTACATGGTCAACACAGATAACCAGCGCCTCTACGATGCCGTGGAGACGGGTTTTGACAGGGCACTTGCCGACGGCAGCTACGTGCAACTGCTGGAACAGCGTTTCTTTACGCCATGGCTGAAGAAGACGCTGGATTTTCCCAACCGCCAAATTATCTATGTTTCAACACCGCTGGGAGATTCGCTGCTTAAGCAGGTACCCAGCCAATACTGGCTACTGCCCTGGGACCGCCTTGCCAAAGGCGAGATTAAAACCGGCAGGGACCTGTGCGGCTATCCGGTACTGGAAAAGCTCTGTAAAAAATCCTGAGCGGAGCGCCGCGACCTGCGCTTTGGTACCAGGTCTCCAGGGGGAGTCCCATACTCCCCCGCTGCACGCATAGCCCAATACGCCTCATCAATCGCCCGGGTTACTGGCCCGTTGGGGTTGGCAATGAGCCTGCCCGACACCTCGCGCACGGGCAGCACACCCCCGGCGGTGCTGCAGGTAAACACCTCGTCGGCGGCATAAAGG
>JAKMEU010000166.1 GCA_022425845.1 Luminiphilus sp.
GCGGCGGGCGAACTGGTCCGAAAGAAGCTCGTCTATGGGAATCTCGGCAAAAGCGGGATCTGCGAAGGTTTGTGCCATGGCTTCAAACGCCAGGCGCTTGGCCTCGACCAGCAGGTGGAAAAGCTCCGCTGAGCCCCGCTCCATGCCCCGGACGTCGGCTTGCTTGAGAATATTCAGCATCATCAAGGCAGCAAAACCCTGACCATTGGGCGGCAGTTCCCAAAGGGTGACGCCGTGATAGCTGATACCCCGTGGCTGGACCCACTCACCTCGATGGGTCGAAAAGTCCTCAGCGCTGAGATCTCCGTCGATGGCTTCGAAATAATCCACCATGACCCTCGAGAGGCTCCCGTCGTAAAAACTATCGCGCCCCTCTCTGCCCAGCGTGCGCAACGTATTTGCGAGATCAGGATTCCTGAACAACTCACCGGCCTGCGGCGCCCTACCCTCAGGAAAATAAAGTGCATGAGCATTGTCGAGTTCCTCGATCATCGCCACCCGTTGGGCAAAGCGCTTCCTGTTGGCCTCAAAGCCCGCCGCAATCACTGGTGACAGGGGAAAGCCCGCTTCCGCATAGTCCGCCGCAGGCTCCAGCACCTCGGCCATTGTTAACTTTCCCCAGCGCCCATGTAGCGCAAACCAGCCATCGACCGTACCCGGTACCGTCACTGACAGTGACCCGTGGGAGGGGATGCCGTCATAATCCTCGGGGATTGCACCCTCAGAGCGCAGCGCCGCAATCCTTGCCAGCAACGTCGGTAAATCGCGCCCCCCGGGGCTGCGGCCCGATCCGTTGTAGCCATGCAGCGTCTCGGTTGCCGGATCCCAGACGATGGCAAACAAATCACCTCCAATCCCGTTACCCGTAGGTTCCATCAGACCCAGCGCAGCGTTTGCGGCAATGGCGGCGTCCACCGCACTGCCACCCTGCTTCAAAACGTCGATCGCTATCTGGGATGCGAGGGGTTGTGCCGTGGCCGCCATCCCACGCGAGCTGTAGACAGGACTTCGCGACCAGTCCGCGCCAACCGGTCGCGCGCCGGGTCCCAGAGGCTGGGCAGACAAGGTCGCCGGCATGATCAGAAACTCACACAGCATCAGGCAGCCAGCCAATGTCATTTGCCAGCGCTTCCCTCCAACAGTCAGGGTTTTCATCACCCCACCTCCCTTAACGGATAAATACGAGATCTCCGCTGCAGCTTGCGCGAGCCAGGGGTTAGACTCAAGCCAATCCAACAGGGTAACCACGACAGCCACCAGACAAGAGGACCACCGCCATGCCAGAACAAATGCCAGTGAGGGCCGCTTTTATTGGTCTGGGCGCCATGGGCTATCCCATGGCGGGTCACCTACAGCGGGCGGGCCACCCCACCACCGTGTTCAACCGAACGGAGGCAAAAGCGGATCAATGGTGCGCTACGTACGGCGGCAACCGGAAGCTGACCCCCGCCGAAGCAGCCCGGGATGTCGATGTCGTATGCGTGTGTGTGGGCAATGACGATGATGTTCGCTCTGTCATTTTAGGACCACAGGGCGTGTTGGAAACGCTGCCAACGGGGGCTCTGCTGGTGGATCACACCACCGCGTCCTCAGAACTGGCGGTCGAGCTGCACGAACGGTGTCTGGCGCGGGAGATTGCTTTTCTTGACGCCCCGGTTTCCGGAGGCCAGGTGGGCGCGGAAAACGGCCAACTCACCATCATGGTCGGTGGCGAACAGAGTGCCTTCGATCGTGCCAAACCCGTGCTTGATGTCTACGGAAAAAGTGTACGGCTGATGGGTGCTGCCGGCTCGGGCCAGCTGACCAAAATGGTGAACCAGATTTGCATTGCCGGCATTTTGGAGGGGCTCTCGGAAGCACTTCACTTCGCCGATCGCGCGGGCCTGGATACCGGGGCTGTGATTGAAGCCATTGCGCAGGGAGCCGCCCAGAGCTGGCAGATGGACAACCGCCACCAGACCATGATGCGCGGCGAGTTTGAATTTGGCTTCGCCGTTGATTGGATGCGAAAAGATTTGGGTATTGTGCTGGATACCGCCAATACGATTGGCGCCTCACTGCCGGTAACAGCGCTGGTCGATCAATTCTATGGTGATGTACAAAACCTTGGCGGCGGGCGCTGGGACACCTCGAGTCTGATCGAACGACTGCGCAGGCTCAGCCCTCCCCGTTAGGCACCCGACCCATTCGCCACCACGTCGCGATAGAGCAGCTCGAGCCAGCGTGCTTCGGTAATGAAATTCCACGCGAAGCCTTTATAGGCGAGCAACACTCCTTTTTCCTGTATAGCCGTTAGCGAAAGGCCTGAATCCACATCGGCCTCGACCGCACGGCGTGTTTTTTTGATCATCTGATAGGTATCGAGCAGGTCCTGTTTGCTGGCAAGAGGACCATGCCCCGGCACAACCCGCGTGTCATCATCGATGAGCGCAAGCATCTGCTCCTGGCTTGCAAGGTAGGCGGAAACGCCACCTCCGCTGTCAAGGTCGATGTAGGGGAAGCGGCCGTTGAAGAAGAGATCCCCGGTATGCAATACATTGGCCTGCTCAAACAGCACGGCCGTATCACCATCGGTATGGCCCTGCATGGCGACAAGACGCAGGCGATCATTATTAAAGTAAATGCTGATGCCCGCATCGTAGGTGATCACGGGCAGGGGCGTATCCGGGGATGGCGCCCTCGCCAGCAGCCGGACACGCGCCGGCTGACTGGCCACCAGGGTTGCTCCCAGCCCGGCAAAGTAACCATTGCCCCCCGTATGATCACCGTGGTGGTGGGTATTGATGACGTATTTCAGCGGACGTTCGGAGAGGGGCGCGGGGTCGGGCAATGCCACAAGGGCGGCTTCGATACGCTCAGCCAGCGCAGCAAACTGGTCATCCACCAGAAGCAGGCCGTCGGGCCCCGCACTGACGGCGAGGTTGCCTCCCGCTCCGGTCCGCATAAAAACCGAATTTCCGAGGGCTGCAGTGTCAACCACGACATCGGCAAAGCGATCGGGTTGAGCGTTTATTGACAGGCTGCCAGCCAGTAAGAACATCAGGCCGCTGAGACCCACCACCTGCCATCGAAGAAAGTTCATAGATGCTCCTGCGTGCTGCCCGTTTCTGGAGCTTACGGAGACAAAGACCCATCAGATGCGTAAACTGCCAGCACCGTCAGAAAGCAAACTAAAATAAGCCGATGAAACCTCACCACCAGGCAGCTGCCACCTCTGCTGAGATGCCCAACAACCGGCAACGCCTTTACGTTCGCTACTATGTGGCGATCACGGCAGACCTTTTGGTGCTGGGCTTGCTGTCCCAATTCTGGGACAAGGTCCAGATCAGTAATTTCGGCTCAGGACTTCTCGCCGCCGTTTTACTGCAGCTGTTACTGCAGCTCACGCTCTGGATTGAGCACCTTGCCGCACAACCCTTTACGGGAAAGAGCTCCACTGGAGCGAAGCTGGCACGCTTTTTTGTCGCATGGTTCATCTTGTTCGCCTCCAAGTTTGTCATGTTGTGGGTGATCGACTTTGTTCTTGGCGATGCGATTGACTTCTATGGACCACTGCATGGGGCCGTGGCCTTTATTGCCACCGTGGGCTGTATGGTCATCGCTGAGGAGATCATTTTTCGTATCTTCGGCGTCCTGGAAACAAGAGACGGTTCAAAGGGCTAGCTGATGAAGGATGACGACGCCACGCTGCTGACACACACAGGGGGGTGCCATTGCGGGGCAGTACGTTGGGAAATTGAAGCCCCCGCCGTACTGAAGACCCACACCTGCAACTGTTCTATTTGCAACCTTACCCACTACCAGCACCTGATTGTGCCTAAACATCGTTTTCGGGTAGTGAAAGGCGACGATCACCTTAATCTCTATACCTTTGGCTCAGGCATCGCCCAGCATTATTTCTGCAAAACCTGTGGCGTTAAGTCGTTCTACATACCCCGGTCAAACCCCAATGGCGTCAGTGTGCACGCGCGATGCATTGACCCCGCCACCGTGCAGGCGGTTGAAGACGAGCCATTCGATGGGCAAAACTGGGAGAAGAACGCCGGCTCCCTTGCGCATCTCTCGGAGACATGAGCGACCGCGACTTTTGGCGCACAACGCCACTCAGCGAAATGTCCGACGCCCAATGGGAGTCTCTATGCGACGGCTGCGGAAAATGCTGCCTGAACAAACTTGAAGATGAGGACACGGGCGAAATCTACTACACCAGCGTTGCCTGCCAACTCCGAGACCATGCGACAGGGCGCTGCAGCGATTACACGAACCGGTTGCAACGCGTCCCCGACTGCCTGAATCTGCGCAACACCGACCCCAGTGCCTACGGTTGGCTTCCCGGAACCTGCGCCTACCGGCTTCTCGCTGAAGGCCAGGCGCTGCCCCAGTGGCATCCCCTGGTAAGCGGCGATGCAAGCGAAGTGCACCGAGCTACCTGCACCGTGCGTCATCGAGTCGTCTGTGAGACCCAGATTGATCCAGACCAGTTGGAAGACCATATCATCGCCTGGACCGATCGCTGAAGTCACCGGCCCCATCGTGTCTCACTATGCCCACTGCAGGTTAAGCTGCTATTGAAGGAATCAAGGTCGAACACTATGCAGAGTCAGGATCAGGAAGTGCTGGAGCAGGTTTTCCAGTGGCTCAGCGAGGGTAAGAACCCCTGCCTGAGTACGATTGTGCAGACCACCGGCTCCTCACCACGCCCAGTGGGCTCCATGCTGGCCAGCTGTGGGACCCTGAGCAGGGGCACCCTCTCGGGCGGATGCGTCGAAGAGGATTTACTGGAAAAACTCGCCAACGGTGACATTGACACTACCTTGCCACAGCAGCTGGAGTATGGCGTTA
>JAKMEU010000183.1 GCA_022425845.1 Luminiphilus sp.
GAGGACACCCTTGCCCATCCCGCCCATGTTGCCGTGAATGCCTTCATTCAGAGCGTACAAAAGCCCCTGATGGTCGGATCGGGCCCTGAGATTACGCAAGCGATCCAGACGCAGTCGAATCTGGGCATAATCGTAGAGATCGGTGTGTTCGACGTGCCGCCAGTCGGTCATGCCCGACAAATCGTCATGGTTTCGTGCTGCGGCCAGCCACTCCGCGTACTCCTCGGCAACGGACATTTCCTGTTCCAAAGCCGCTAGCTTTTTCTTTTTACGCACCCTTACCTCATACCACTGGCGGAATCAGGCCATAGCTTATTACTGTTCGGGTCCGGGGTACACCGACTGGGGAAAGATTTAAGCAGGAATCTATGACTTCTCGAAGAGGCGATAAAAATTAATCAATATTATCAATATCTTGGGAATGGTATTTAATTGAATATAGAGGTTCTTAGCCCTCTGCATCACCAGGGCAGAGGCACCGCATAGGCCGACCGATGTCCCATCCTGGGAAACCCCTGAAACCCGGCATTTTCGCAGCGAAATCCTTACGAGGTCGCACGGGATGCGCCGCTCCCGCCGCTCCCGCCGCTCTGGAACAGTCCGTGCCCTGACGGGCTCTGGCGGGAGCCCTCCCCGGTTCAACCCTCTCGATTCCGGTACGCCTCCATCAAATGACGTTTGTAGAGTTTGCCGTTATCCATGCGTGGTAGCTGCTCAACAAAATCGAGGCTTTTTGGAATCTTGATGTGAGAAAGCCTGTCACGTAGCCACGCCAGGAGTTCAAAAGCGGTTTCATCGGTTGCCTCAGCCCAGTTAGTGGGCTGGACAACGGCCTGGACCGCCTCACCGAACTCTTCGCAGGGCACGCCGAACACCGCTACATCGGCAACTTTCTCGTGGTTAATCAGCAGGTTTTCAATCTCGGCAGGGTAAATATTGACGCCCCCCGAGATGATGGTGAAGTTTTTCCGATCGGTAAGGTACAGGTAGCCCTCAGCGTCGAGATAGCCCATATCACCCACGGTGGTCCAACCCTGGTCGTTATAAGCCTCAGCTGTTTTACCCGGTTCATTGTGATATTCGAACTGGTTTGCGATATCAGAGAACCAGATGGTCCCCACTTCGCCGGGCGGAAGCTCATGCCCCTCGTCATCGACGACGTGAGGCACACCAAACAACGGACGCCCTACCGACCCTTTGTGCTTTAGCCAGTCCTCTGAATCGATAATGGTGAAACCCGCCGCCTCACTTGAGGAGTAATACTCGACAATAACCGGCCCCCACCAGGCAATCATTTGCTCTTTCACGTCAATGGGGCATGGCGCGGCCGCATGAATAGCCATTTGCAGTGAGCTGGTATCAAATTGTGTCCGTTCCGCTTCCGGCAGCTTCAGCATTCGGACGAACATAATGGGGACCCATTGGCTGTGTGTAACCCGATGCTCCTCGATCAGCTCCAGGGATCGCAACGCATCGAATTTCTCCATAATGATCGATGTACCGCCGGTATCCAGCACCACCAGATTGTAGTGCAGCGGGGCCGCGTGGTAGAGCGGCGCGGGTGAAAGATAGGTCGTTTCAGGCCCGAACCCGAAAGCTGCGCCCAGAGAAAGGGTCAGAGGCAGTGGCTCATCGAAAACTTCAGTGTAGGGGCGATTGAAAACACCTTTTGGCTTGCCCGTGGTACCCGATGAGTACAGCATGGCGGTGCCCATGGCCTGGTCATCAATGGGGGTGCCGGGCATCACATCAACGGCCTCCTCCCATGACTGAAAACCGTCTTCAATGCCGCCGACCATGTAGAAGTGCTTGACGCCTGTAGTCTGCGACAGCATCCGTACTGCCACGTCTGCGAGCGAATGCGATGCAATAAACAAATTGGCGCCACAATTTTCGAGGATATAAGCCGTCTCGTCCTCTTTCAGGTGGGTGCTGATCGGAGTGAAAATAATGCCTGATCGCATGGCGCCCGCAGCAACTTCGAGAAACTGGCGACAGTTTTCAAGCATCATCGCCATATGGTCTCCGGGTTTCAGGCCGCAGAGACGAAACAGCTGTGCCACCTGGTTACTGCGCTCATCCAACTCGCCATAGGTGACCATTTCTCCGGAATTGGCCATGATAAACGCCGGTTTGTGTGGCGTTTCAGCAGCGGTAATTGATATGTGGGGCATGAAGTCTCTCCCAGTGGTATGTTGCACTCACTATACAAGAGCCGACTGGGGAAAGGCACGGGAGGAATACGTGAGGACCGGTAGCACAGAAAGCGCCATGACACCTGCTGAGCTGCGAAATGCAGTACGAAATGGTGCGTTCAGCGGTATGACAAGCGGCTTGGCCGCGGGCTATGTGCAGTGCAATCTGGTCGTCCTGCCCCAGAAGCACGCCGCTGATTTTGCGGCCTTCTGTCGTCGTAATCCCAAGCCCTGCCCGCTTCTTGCGACAAGCCCGGCACCGGGTGACTTTACCCTGCCGGAACTCGGGCTCGACATTGATGTGC
>JAKMEU010000198.1 GCA_022425845.1 Luminiphilus sp.
GAATATTTACGGACATCATTGGGCTACCCACCCTTTGAAGAAGCCCGCAAAGCCCCCATAATCTCGGCGTAGTTCAACCTTCCTTGGAGATTATCAATGAACAGTTCCCAGTACGACCTGCTAGCCATTGCCGTTGGCGCCACAATTATTGTCTTTCCCATGCTTTTAGCTTCAATCTAATAACTTTTATTTATATTGTTATTGCGAAGACAGGCCTCCCCTAACGCACTGATGCATATGTGCTTAGGCGCGGGGCCTGGCGCTACGGGTTACCGCTCGTCCTTCTCCGAGCCCAAAGTGACATCGCCATACCACGGAAAAAAAGCGGGTCAACAGCTCAAGTTTGTGTCCCTCCGGCCGCCTATAGGGTAAGTCCCCGGTTTGCGAGCCCATGTGGAGCAGGACATGCCCTCCCCGACGTCATTCAAGCCAGCCATCGTGCTTCCCGCCGCCTTGTTGGGGTTGATCCTGTTGGCAGGCTGCCAACACCACAGCCAGGGAAATCGCACGGCCGACTACCCCATCGGCGAACAGTTTCCGCAGATCTATCAAAAGAGTCTGCAGGCCAGCGCACACTGGCGACTGATTGCCCACAACGAGGCGCAGTTGCTGGTGACCCGATTCGAGGATCTGCCGCCGCTCCAGTTGGATCAGCCGGGCGGTCGGGATGATTCGGTTTTTCTCAGGGCCTATCACGACTTTTTGGCGGAGGGTCTGCTCAATGAGGGCGCCCTGCTCTACGAGTCAGGACAGGAAATGCAGGTTGAGTATGATATCGAGGTCGTTGAGTTCTCGGACCGGAACCAGTTGAACCTCCCCCCCGGTCTCATCTCCGCCTCTGCGCTGTCGGTGTATATCATCGCCCATGCTGTGGAGACATGGTCGAATCCAGCCGCCCTGCTGATACCCGCCGCGGTGGGAGCCGATTTTTACAATTATATGAATGCCGATTCGGAAACGCCTGATACGGAAATCATTTTGACGACCCGGGTTCTGGGTGACGCACGGCTGGTGTACAGCCACTCCTCGGTCTATTACCTGCGCACCGCCGACGCGGGACTCTATGAGAATTCAAAATCCATTAAGGTGAGGGGACCCGTGGCGCTATGACAGCGAAATCAAAGCTCATCCTCTGGTGGATTACGCTCTGCCTCAGCGCCTGCCTGGTGGGCTGCAATGGCTACTACGGCAGCAATGCGGCAAGCACTGCCATCTATTCAGGCCAGGAAGCCACCGTTGATCTCAGGGACGAGGTGGAAAAGGCCTGCGCCCGCCTTATCCAACATGCAAAACATGCCAGCAAACGACAGGACAAACTGTTGGTCGTCAGCTTCGCTGACCTCAGCGCGTTGAATCAGTCGTCAAAGCTGGGGCGACTCATGGGGCAAGATTGCAGCACGGAAGTCGTTAGAAAGGGGTATCAGGTTACCGAGCCCCTGCTTGCGGACGCCCTGTACATCGACCCCAGTCAGGGCGAGCTGCTACTGTCCAGAGATCTTGAGCTGCTGGCGCAAGACCATGAGGCGACCCTGGTGATAGTGGGTACTTACACCACGGGCCGAAACACGGTCTATGCCAACGCTCGCCTGGTGCGTTCAAGGGATGCGCTTGTGCTATCAGCGGTATCCTTTGAGCTGCCCCTGACACGGGAAGTCAGCCAGTTGATTGCCCAGCGATCATTCTGAGCCACACCCGGCTTCGCTCAGGGCTCAATGCCCCCTCAACCTCCCGCGGGCTCGAATCAGATGCTCGTTGAGTTGCCAGGGACGGGCGTAGGCCTCTGGACTATCGCCACTGTGTTCCCACCCCCGGCAATGATTCATTTCGTGATTGAGTAAGGGTGCCGACGCGGGCCTCAGCAAATGAATATCGCAGACCGCCTGATGCCAGCGAACTCGGCGAAGAGCACAGGCATTACTCCTCACGTCACCACAAATCGAATTCAACGTCGCCTTACTGTCGTGGTAGCGAATACGGATCTCAGCCTGCAGGATATCAGGGCAAGGGGCACGGTCTGCATTAAGGCAAACCTGGCCCAGGTGCTGTCGGGTGAACTGGGCGGCCAGCAGGATCAGCAACAGGGCAGCGAGCAGCCCCGCCCACTGCCACCGTTTAAACAACGTACTGGACTCGCTTGACTGGCGCATCCCGCCCTCCGCCCTGCATACGGACACGCCCTACTGTGCCACACCCGATGCGGTGCCTGCTGAAGCGACCCTGGGGCGCGTCGAAAAAAAGATTTGAAATAAATCCGGTTACTGACAACAGGGACACAGTCGTTCAGCATGGCACAAACACTCAGCTTATCTGTGACGGAGTTACACCCATGCGACTACAGAACAAAACAGTCCTGGTCACCGGCGGTGGATCAGGAATCGGCGAGGCGACGAGTGTTCGCCTTGCGGCGGAAGGTGCCCGGGTTGCCGTCACCGACCTGGTGGAATCCGCTGCCCAGCGTGTGGTGGCAAACATCTCAGATGCCGGGGGCACCGCTATGGCACTGGTCCAGGACGTGACTCTCGAATCCGAATGGGAGGAGACCGTTGCAACGGTTACCGACCAATGGGGGGAAATCGATGTCCTGGTCAACAATGCCGGCGTGGCCCGCCCGGGTAACGTAGAGGAAGCCACGCTGGCCGACTGGCGCTTTGTAAACAGCGTCAACAGTGAGGGGGTCTTCCTGGGCATGCGGGCCTGCATTCCAAAGATGCGTAAACCCGGCGGGTCCATTATCAACATTTCGTCCATCGAGGGCATCGTGGGCGACCCGCTGTTGATTGCCTATAACGCCAGTAAAGCAGCGGTTCGGACAATGACCAAGTCGGCCGCACTGCACTGCGCCGAGGCCGGCCATGGTATCCGCGTCAATTCAATTCACCCGGGATTCATCGAAACGGCGATGGTTGCTGACGGGCTTGCCGCGATGGGCGACGCAGCCGCGGAGTTCCACCAGCGCATCATTGCAGCTATCCCAGTCGGTCATCTGGGGCAGGCGATGGACATTGCCAATGCCGCCCTCTTCCTCGCCTCTGAGGAATCGAGTTACATGACTGGCAGTGAGTTGGTGGTTGATGGTGGCTATACCGCACACTGAAGGTCGCCGCGAACACCCTGTACCCACTTGCGGGAAACCTCATCCCTGACGCAATGCGCTGGGCAACACCGGATCTGCGAAATCACTTTGCCGCCAGGATGCACTCCTGCAGCCATCCCGCCATATCACGCGCCGTGGTCCGCGCAATATCAGGCATGAATACGCCAAATACTTCATTCGCATGGATCGTTCCCATGGTTTGTCGGCACTGGGACAACACCCCTGCCCGCTGCAATAAACGGTAGAAGGCAACGCCCTCATCGCGTAAGGGATCGCATTCATTGACATTAATCATGGTGGGAGGAAATCCCGCCACCTCCGCCTCCGTGGCGAAACCTGGCCAGGCCATGGGGTCGCGTGCCGCCAGGGCCTCTATGCCATAGGCCATCGTCGTGTGGTTATTGCCCACACTAATCAGCACACCTTCGTTCTCGATGGTCGAGGGCGCGCTGTCTGAGGGCCAGCTACCCAGTATATAGGGACACAGCGCATACAGCCCTACCGGCATCACGTCAGCGGCTTCCGCAGCCAGGCGCATGGTGGTTGCTATGGATAAATTCCCGCCACCACTCTCTCCAGCGATCATGATCTGGTCGCGGCGTACGGCCCGTGCGTCCGCGTTTTCAACCAGCCATTTAAACCCTGAAACACAGTCGTTTAAACCCGCTGGGTACGGAGCGACCTCGGGCACCGACGAGGGACGAAGCGAGTTACGAAAATCCACCATGACAACACAAAGACCCTGATGGGCGATCGTTTTGCCCCAGGCGCGGTAATTGCCGTCGAACGCAGAAAGGATGGCCATACCACCACCATGAATATAATAAACGCAGGGCAGAACAGCGTCGGTGTCGGGGCGGATGATCTGTAGATTGATCGTGTTTCCGTCCGGCTGGGAGGGGATGGATACGGTTTCAAATCGAAGACCGGTGGAGGGCACAACGTCCTCATTGTCCAAAGCAGCCATCAGCTCTGCCATCGCCGCCTCTGCGGCCAGGGCCTCTGGCGTTGTCGCCGCCGCCAGCGCCTCTTCCCGGCTCGCCACGTCACCTGACTGGGTCAGCATCGGCTCCTCAAGCCCGGCCAGCAATTCACGATTTCGGGCATCGAGCCGATCATCCTGCATCGGGTCATAGGTCATGGCATGTTCTCCGTTACACCGAGGCGGCTTACACCGCCGTTAAGGGTTACCACCCGGTGGGTCTTCCCTGCTGTCAGGCGAGCTGGAAGCCCGGATAGCCGTTTTTCTGAATGTCGTTGCACAGCTCGCGATAAACGTGGGCACCACCGATGTAGGACAGCAAGCGACGCGGCTTTCCTTCAATGTTCGCCCCGGTGTACCAGGAGTCAACCGTTACCATTAGCGTTGAGTTAGCCACCTCATCATGGTGTTGAACCCAGGCCTCCTCGCGCTCAAGGGTGGGCTCCATGGTCCGTTTGCCCGACTGCTGTAGATTCACAATGGCATCGGTAATCCAATCTATCTGCTGCTGGATACAGGTCTGGACATTGCAAAAAGCAGCCGAGGGTGACAGTGGACCGCCAACGAGGAATAAATTGGGAAAGCCATGCACCTGGAAGCCCAGGGTGGTCCGGATATCCCGCTGCCAAAGCTCGGTCAATGACCGACCGTCGCGACCCGTCACTCCCATACGCGACAACGTACCCGTCCCCGCATCAAACCCGGTGGCCATAATCAAAACGTCCAGGGGGTATTCCCTGCCACCGACCCGTAACCCCTGCTCATAAAAAGCCTCGATGGGTTCCGACCTGACATCTACAAGGTGAACATTGGGGCGGTTGAAGGCCTCGTAATAGCCGCTTTCCAGCGGCACGCGCTTTAGCCCGTAGCCGTGATCGCTGGGAATCAACTGGTCAGCGAGCGCGGAGTCATCGATTTGTATGCGTATTTTTCCCCTGACAAATTCGGTCAGCTCGGCGTTCATCACCGGATCAACCAGCGTCTCGGGAAAGGTGCCCACAAACATCTTGAGAGAACCGTCGGCCCAGCACGTTTCGTAAACTTCATGACGCTGCTCAGGCGTTAGCGTGGCCGCAACCCCCTCCTCTGCAGGGTCCCAGGTAAACCCGCCAAATGTGGTGTGTACCAGCTTGCTGATCCGGGGATAGTCGGCTCGCCATGACGCCATCATTTCAGAATCAACTTTGTAGTTCTTCATGCGCACGGCGTACTGAGGAGTACGTTGGAACACGGTCAGCTCGGCCACGTCCGGGGCGAGCGTCTGTATCACCTGAATACCCGTGGCTCCATTACCGATAACGCCCACCCGCTGCCCACTGAGATCGACAGGACTCTGCGGCCACCGCGCCGTGTGGTAGACCTTACCCTGGAACTTCTCCTCATCCGGGAAGGACAGCACCTTCGGCGTCGAGAGCAGGCCCACACAGCTCACCAAAAAGCGGGCCGCGTAGGTGCTCCCTGTATCGGTCACCACCTGCCAGCGCCCTGCTTCCTCATCCCATTGAGCCGACCTCACGCGTGTCTCGAATTCGATGGCGGAGTAGAGATCAAATCGGCGGGCAACGTGCTGCAGGTAGCGCTTTATCTCGGGTTGCGTGGGGAACCTTTCGGTCCAGGCCCATTCATCGAGCAAGTCCTGTGAAAACCAATACTGGTAGATATTCGCAGGGGAATCCACGCGACAACCGGGATAAGCGTTCCAGTACCAGGTCCCCCCTACATCCGGAGCCGCTTCAATGGTTACAACGCTGAATCCAGCCTCACGCAGCTTGTGGGTCTGGTACAACCCGGACACGCCCGCACCCACAACCAGCGCATCGATTTGTTGTCCGCTCACTCTTCGGTTCACCCCTGTCTATTTGTCATGTCACCGGCACGAGTGCACGGCAGCGGCAGACCAACCCAGCCATAGCCCGCCAGACGATCTCTCTCCGATCCCGCGAGGAACGGGTGGGAGATAATTCAAATACCGGTATTCGCGCCCAGCCATTTCACGTTGGCCACCACGGCATCCCAACCCCCTTCCAATACCGGCGCGACGGCGTCGGCGATGCCGCTATCCGTGCGATATTGCAAATAGGCTTTGTAGTGATCAGCAGAGTCCCACACCTCCAAAGCTGAGTAGGTGTTGCACGTCTCATCAAAATAGACGTCAATTTGCTGGCAGCCGTCGTAGGCACGCGTTCCCAGAAGTGCGGCACGCAGCATCTCTCCCACGGCCTCGACGGCACCGTCCTTACATTTAAAATCAACACAGACCAAGTAACTCATTGCTTTCCCATCCATTTCGAGGTGAATCCCATACTGCCCTATTTCGAGTCGCTCAGCTGCCACAGTCTATCGCGGGGTGTCACCACCGCACTCGCTGACGGATGGCCTGGCAACCCAATCGGGAATAAAGTTCTCGGCAGCCTGTCCGTGCTTGAATTTTGGTGCTAGCGTGGTCTGAACATCAGGAACCATAACAAGGAACTGTCATCATGATGAATACCGAAATCATTATTTCTCTCCTGCTGCTGGCCGCCCATGTCTGGCTGGTTCCAATGGCCTTCAGCATGGCCCATGCGAAATGGTTATTGGGGGCCCGTGATGAAACGGTTGAGCTCTCGCTATTAACGCTTAGAGCCAAACGGGCGGCGGCAAACTACATGGAATCCCTGCCGGCTTTTCTGGCCATCGCCCTACTCATCAAAATCGAGGGCGTCGACGCCGGCAGTCTTGCGCTGTACTGGTTATCGCTGCGCGGCGTCTATCTGGTCCTGTACGTGCTTGGCACACCGATCATTCGCTCGCTGGTATGGATAGGTTCTGTTGTCGTGTTGGTTAAAATGGCGCTGATGCTTATTTGAGCGAGGCACGGCCTGGCCACAAAATCCGGGTCCGATCCGGTCTGACCAGCTCAAGCTGAGCCGGTGTGACGCTGCGTCCTGTCCCGCTGCAGAGGGGCCGATACGTCTGCTAAGGTAGGGAGCCAGAACCGAGAATATGGAGCACTGATTGTGTCAGATACCTATACAACCGAAGGCCGGGGCCAACTGTACGGGGACATCACCCGAACAGTAGGAGACACGCCCTGCGTCAAGCTGAATCGCATTGCCCCCGACCATGTCGATGTCTACGTGAAGGTCGAATCGTTCAATCCGCTTGGCTCCGTAAAAGACCGCCTCGCTATCAACATAATTGAAGCGGCTGAGCGCAGCGGCAAGCTAAAGCCCGGCCAGACCGTGGTCGAGGCCACATCGGGTAATACGGGCATCGGGCTCGCTATGGTGTGCGCGGCAAGAGGCTATCCCCTGGTGATTACCATGGCCGACAGCTTTTCCATCGAACGGCGGCGCCTCATGCGATTCCTGGGTGCCAAGGTCGTACTGACACCCCGTGCAGAAAAGGGTATCGGCATGTACCGAAAAGCGCGGCAACTCGCCGCCGACAACGGCTGGTTTTTCGCCGCCCAATTTGAATCTGAGGCCAATGCAGATATTCACGAGGCTACGACTGGGCGCGAAATCGTCGCCGACTTTTCAGGCTCACGTCTCGATTACTGGGTGACAGGTTATGGAACCGGGGGAACAGTCACAGGGGTGGCCAGGGTGCTGAGAAAAGAGCGTCCGGACTGCAAGATAATCGTCTCAGAGCCACATAACGCCGCGCTACTGGGTTCCGGTACACCCCAGATTCGAAACGATGATGGCTCTCCTGATGGAAGCCACCCCGCCTGGGAGCCGCACCTCATTCAGGGCTGGACCCCGGACTTCATCCCTCTGGTCCTACAGGAGAGTATCGATCAAAGCGGCTTCGACGAGGTCAGGCCCGTGGACGCACAGGATGGCATGGCCTGGGCACAACGCCTGGCCAAAGAGGAAGGCATCCTGACCGGTGTCTCCGGAGGTTCTACAGTGGCCACGGCGATGGAAGTGGCGGCAGACGCCGAGCCTGGCAGTGTGCTGCTGGTGATGCTGCCCGACACGGGGGAACGCTACCTCTCCACACCGCTCTTTGAAGCCATACCGGCGGAAATGACAGAGGAAGAACAGGCGCTTGCGGACAGCTGATACCGGGCTCGCAGAATGATTGGTAAGATCCTGGACATGCTCGCGAGCCGCGAAGCCTCCCCGGATACCTCCGGTGATGACGGGAGGCAGCTGGCCTCGGCAGCCCTGCTGGTTGAAGTCGCAAAGGCCGACGCCAACTTCAGCGGCGACGAACGCACGGCATTACTGGAACTGCTGCGCAGCGCCTTCTCGCTGGATGATGAGGCTTTGCTTGCACTGGAAGCCCTTGCAGCACAGCGCTCGGATGAGGCCGTTTCTCTCCACGAATTCACGCGTCAAATAGTGCAGAACAGCGGCCCTGAAGAACGCTGCCATTTGATTGGTCTTATGTGGCAGGTGGCCTACGCGGATGGACGGCTCGACAAATACGAGGAACACCTCATACGGCGTGTCGCCGATCTGATTTATGTTTCCCATTCGGACATGATGCGTCTCAAACACCAATTCCGTGGCGCCGGTTAAGCCAGGGGCTATTCAGGTTGAAGCAGGGGCCCGAAACCGGGACAGGACGCCAGATCACTCCGGTTTAATAGCGGATGAATGCTCACATGAAGCAAACCGGTTGGCGCTGGCACTTGCAACCGCTGTCAAACCCCCGGGGTTAGCCGACCTCGTCGAGTGGCACCCGCGTCACGATCCGCACCACCACAGGTCGCCAGGGTAGAAAACGAAAGGAGCGGATGAAAAAGGTCTGGAAGATGCCAATCCCCAGCCACAGTAAAAATGACTCGGATCGCCACTCAGCAAGAAAACCCTGGACTGCACCAAGCCACCCGCTTCTCTCAGGCAGCCCCTCGATATTCAAGGTTGCCTCACAGCGCTGGGAGCCGCAGTCACTGACTTCCTCGTAGGTGTCCAGAACCTGGCCAACGACGCCGCTTACCTCGACCAGAGGAACGACAAAAGAAACCAGGCTGAACAGAAGCGCCGCAAAGGCCAGCCAGGCCAGCACATCGCTGACCCGCTTTCTCACAGAGCCCGTCACCATCGATGCTGGCCGACGACTGTGTTACCGAAGCCCGGCGTTAATCGAATCCAGAAAACGCGACCCGGGACAAAGCTGCTGCTCGTTCATGGAGTTGAGAGGTCGCCGGGCGGTCCCCAACACGTCATGCAGCTCTTCGCTGTCGCGCTGGATATACAGCAGCCCCGTCAGAATCTTTCCCTCTTTGGCATAGTGGCTGGTGGCTTCCAGCGCAGACTGGCGATCCTCGATATCGTAATCGTTATCCTGCTTGTAGAGACGAACCACCGAACCGTCATGCATGCAGACCTCACAGGTCGCACCCGAATCATAAGTCGCGGTAATCTCCTGCCGCATGGGTACGAAATCCACTGGCATACCGGTGTTTGCGCCCCGGACATATTCGTAGCTCTTGGTGGATTCGCTGTGATTGTTGAAAGTGACACACGGCGAGACAACGTCGAGCAGTGCGAAGCCGCGGTGACTAATGGCAGCCTTGATCAGGGGTATGAGTTGCTGCTTGTCTCCCGAGAAGCTTCTACCAACGAACGTGGCACCGATCTCGATGGCCAGGCGCGCCAGGTCAATCGGGGAATACATGTTGATATCGCCCTTCTTGTTGGGTGACCCCGTATCCATGGTGGCTGAATCCTGGCCCTTGGTCAGTCCATAGCAGCCATTGTTCTCAACGATGTAAGTCATATTGAGATTCCGCCGCACCACATGGGCAAATTGCCCCAGGCCTATGGACGCGGTATCGCCGTCACCGGAAATGCCAATATAAATCAGGTCCCGGTTGGCGAGATTCGCTCCGGTGGCAACCGAGGGCATACGCCCATGAACGCTGTTAAAACTGTGGGATCCCGAAAGGAAATAAGCGGGGGTCTTTGAAGAGCAGCCGATACCCGACAGCTTGGCCACCTTGTGGGGCTCTATATTCAGTTCGAAACAGGCGTCAATAATCGCCGCGCTGATCGAATCATGACCACAGCCCGCACAGAGAGTCGACAGCCCTCCTTCATAGTCCTGGCGCGTTCGACCCAATTCATTGGTCGGGGCATCGGGGTGCCTGAACGCGGGTTTTACGTAGGTCATGCTGTTTCCTCCTCGGCTGAAGCACGCCGGGTCAGGGGCGTCACGTTACCGTGGGTAATGTAGTTCCGAATCATGCCGGCGATCTTTCGCGCCGTCACGGGCAAACCGTCGTATTCCAGAATGGGGATCAACTTCTCTTTTGCGTTGGCACTGGTTTCATTGAGCATCAGCCTGCGCATTTGGCCATCGCGGTTCTGTTCAATGACAAAAATCCGATCGTGCTCTCGAATAAACTGCTCAACGTCAAGGTTGAACGGGAACGCACGAATGCGCATGGTATCGAGGTCGATGCCCTCTTTCTCCAGAATCTCAATGGCTTCATAGGCCGGAGATGCGGTCGTACCAAAAAAGACCACCCCGTGCCGGGTCTCCATTTCGGACTGCTTGATTTTGGGCTCGGGCACAATGGCCTTGGCCGTCTCAAATTTTTTCAGCAACCGGTCCATATTGCGGACGTACTCGGCACCATCCTCGGTATAAGCCGCGTATTCGTCCCGGGACGTACCTCGCGTGAAATAGGCACCCTTTTCCGGATGTACGCCCGGATAAGTCCGATACGTAATCCCGTCACCATCCACATCCTTGTAACGTCCAAAGCGCTCTTCCATCTCATCCAGATCCGCCGCGCTCAGCACTTTCCCGCGGTCGTAGCGGAAATTGTCGTCAAACTCCAGCGGTGGAGACATCCACTCGTTCATGCCGAGATCGAGGTCACTCATGATCAGAATGGGTGTCTGCAGCCGATCAGCAAGATCAAAGGCCTCAACGGTCATACTGAAGCACTCCGCCGGTGTCGCAGGGAACAACAGCACGTGTTTCGTGTCGCCATGAGAGGCATAGGCGGCCATCAGCACATCAGACTGTTGTGTGCGGGTAGGCATCCCGGTGGAAGGACCCGCTCGCTGTACATCGATCAGCACGGTGGGCACTTCGGCAAAATAGGCCAGACCCAAAAACTCGCTCATCAGCGACACGCCGGGCCCGCTGGTTGCCGTGAAAGCCCGCGCACCATTCCAGTTGGCACCGATCACCATTCCCAGGGCAGACAACTCATCCTCCGCCTGAATAATGGCGTAATTTTTCTTGCCGGTGCCCGGGTCTATCCGCAGACGACGGCAATACTTGTCGAAGGCATCAACCACCGAGGTAGAAGGGGTGATGGGGTACCAGGCGGCAACGGTTGCACCGGCATACACCGCACCAAGAGCGGCGGCGGTGTTGCCATCCATCAGGATATTGTCGAAGTCCTCAATGTGTTTCGCCACGCGATGGCCGCGCTCAAGGTGAATCCCGATCGGACAGTCGAAATGTGTGCTCGCGTACTGATAGCCCAATTCCAACGCATAAATATTGGGCGTAATCAGCTTTTCCTTGCCCTTGAACTGATCGGCAACCAGGTCCTTGAGCACATTAAAGTCAATATTCATCAGGGCAGACAGCGCGCCCACGTAGATCACATTTTTAAACAGAAGCCGCTGCCGAGCATCGGTGTATTCGCGCAGACAGATGTCGGTGAAAGGAATGCCGATGTAATTGACATCCTCGCGCACCAGCCTCAGGTCGAGGGGCTTAGTGGAGTCATAAATAAAATAACCACCCGCCTCTACCTCCGCCACATCCCGTTTGATGCTCTGGGGATTGACGCACACCATGATATCGATGCCGCCACGGCGTCCCAAATAGCCGTCCTGGCTGACACGAACCTCATACCATGTGGGCATCCCCTGAATATTGGAGGGAAAGATGTTTCTGGGACTGACGGGAATACCCATCCGGAAAATCGCTTTGGCAAACATACTGTTGGCACTGGCTGATCCGGTGCCATTGACGTTGGCAAACTTAATTACGAAGTCATTGATCGACTGCTTTGCTTGCATGAGCCTCCAGCCTTCGTGACGCTGTAGAAAAATCGTTGCATATCCCAGGCACCCGTCGGACAGCGCTCGGCGCAGAGTCCACAGTGCAAGCACACGTTTTCATCCTTAACCATCACCCTTCGTGTTTGCGGCAAGGCACTGGACACGTATAGATCCTGCTCTTCATTGCGCGCCGGCCTGCGCAGCGACTCACGCAGTGAGGGCTCTTCGTCATTGGCTATGAAGTTGATGCAGTCTGTCGGGCAGATATCGACACAGGCGTCACACTCAATACATTTGTTGGTCGTGAATACGGTCTGCACATCGCAATTGAGGCAGCGTTCGGCCTCCTGGTAAGCCACTGAAATATCAAAACCCAGCTCAACCTCTACCTTACGGTCTCGCAGTGCTTTTTCCTTGCTGACATGGGGAACCGGGTAGCGGTCGTCGGTGGATACCTCGCTGTCATAGCTCCACTCGTGGACCCCCATTTTCTGACTGACCAAATTGGTTCCGGGCGCCAAACGCTTTTCCACCCGATCGCCGTTCAGAAAAAGATCGATTGAAATAGCTGCCTGATGACCATGGGCCACCGCGGTGATGATATTTTCGGGCCCGAAAGCGGCGTCACCGCCAAAGAACACCGTTTTCAGGGAGCTCTGGAAGGTCGTTTTGTCGACAACCGGCATGTCCCACTTGCCGAACTCAATGCCGAGGTCCCGCTCTATCCACGGGAACGAGTTATCCTGGCCAATAGCGATGATGACTTCGTCGGCCTCAAAAAAGACCTCCTCCCCTGTCGGCACCAATTCGCGTCGCCCTTCGGCGTCATAGACCACATTAACCACGGTGAAGCGCATACCCTTGAGTACGCCATCTTCATGGACAAACTCCTTGGGCACGTGGTTATTGATAATGGGTATATCTTCAGCAGCGGCATCCTCAATTTCCCAGGGTGACGCCTTCATGCGAGAAAACTCGGAACGCACCACCACTTTGACATCTTCGCCACCCACCCTGCGGGCGGTTCGACAGCAGTCCATGGCCGTATTGCCGCCACCCAGTACCAAAACACGCTTGCCAATACTGGTGACATGCTCGAAGGCCACCGAGGCCAGCCAGTCGATACCCACATGGATCGAGCTGTCACAGGCTTCACGACCCGGTATATCAAGGTCGCTGCCTCGGGGTGCGCCGGTACCTACAAATACGGCGTTGTATCCCTGCTGCAGGATCGATTTCAGACTGGAGACATAGGTTTGGAAGTGTTGCTTGATACCCATGTCCAGAATGTAATTAACCTCTTCATCAAGTACTTCTGGCGGCAATCGGAAAATGGGGATCTGGCTGCGCATGAAGCCGCCGCCCAGGGGTTGGTCATCGTAGAGGTCGATCTGGTAGCCCAGGGGCGCAAGATCGCGGGCCACCGTCAGCGATGCCGGTCCCGCACCAATCAGGGCGACGCGTTTGCCGTTGCCCTCTGAGGGTGCTTTCGGTAACAGGTGCGCCACTTCATCCTTATTGTCGGCCGCGACGCGCTTCAACCGGCAGATGGCAACCGCCTCTTCGTCCACACGACCACGACGACAGACAGGCTCGCAGGGGCGGTCGCAGGTTCGGCCCAGAATTCCCGGAAAAACATTGGACTCCCAGTTGACCATATACGCATCGGTATAACGGCCTGCGGCGATCAGTCGGATGTATTCAGGTACAGGTGTGTGGGCCGGACACGCATATTGGCAGTCCACCACCTTGTGGAAATACTCAGGATCATTCGTATTGGTTGCTTTCACAGCGTTACTTCTTTTTATGTTCCCCCACACTCCACAATACACATCGACCACGATAATTCAAAGGGAACCTGCCACATCTTTTCACCCTTATTGCGCGGCTCGGCGATCAAAAACCGCGTGCAATCAGTTCGTCCATTGAAAAGTCGTGGTCTGCCTGCAACTCATCGCTATCTCCCCACAGCGCACGATTGGCCAATGCGGTGTCAAAGGCCTCAATCAGCGAGTGAATCTGTCCGTCTTGGATGTTGAAGATATGCAGGTAGACCTGGTTATACGGCGCATCACCCCGGCGCGCAAAACCATCGTTTGTGGCGATGGCAACGACCACACTGCCCGAAGCACACAACACCCGATGCTCTTTACAAAAGACGATGTCGGATGATTCGACGCAGCCGAAAACGTGCGGCAGTACTGTCCCGAAAAATCGCTCTTTACCCCGGTAAACGCCTGACAAGACGTGATCTTGAGTGGGGCAAATCAACGTAAAGTCCTCGTGTATGATCTGTTCAAGCTGATCGTTTTTACCAAGTTTTATGGCTTCGTAAAATTGCGCGATAAGGTTTTTCACGGTGGTGATCTCCTTGATTAGGGGTTGTTCACAGAGTAACTCTGAAGCCTGTCAAAGATCACCTTCAGCCACAAAAGACCCGCAGACCTCGCGATCCCTAAAGAGACCATGTGAGTAACGAATGTCAATAGAGCGTAGTGCCGGCTTCTCTCACTGCGGTGCCTACCGCTACTGGCTAAAGCGCCGGTGGAGTGATGCACCGACATTGGTATTTATCGGCCTCAACCCATCTAGTGCCGATGCCCATGTGGACGACGCCACGCTGCGTAGAATCATCGGTTTTTCGGATGGCTGGGGCTTTGGTGCCGTTACGGTTGTCAATTTGTTCGCCTGGCGCGGGCGCCACCCCGCTGACCTCAAGCGTGCGTCGGACCCGGTGGGAAAACGAAACAGCTTCTGGCTGCGCAAAATGACTCAGGGTTCAGAGCCTGTGGTCGTCGCATGGGGAAACCATGGCGCGTACCAGGGCAGGGATAAGGCAACTCTTGCATTGATCACAACCCCCCGTTGCCTGGGCCTGACAAAATCAGGCCATCCCCGGCATCCGCTGTATGCGCCGAAGAACACTAAATTACTTGAATTTATCGCCCCATAAAAATTACTCTGTTGACCCCTCACCGAAATCTCCACTCTGGTCGCCATGCGGCCGGGCCGCAAAAAAGGGAACCCCGCTTTGGGGCACAAGGGATAAGCCAAATGGCACAGGATGTTGTTAAACCGCTTCTTCCAGACCGTGACCTGCGTACTGAACGCGAAGATATGGCCGCAGCTTTCCGCTGGGTGGAGCGGCTCGATATGAACGAAGCTGTGGCTAACCATTTCAGCCTGGCTGTAAATGAGGATGGGAGCCAATTCCTCATCAACCCAAACCAGGTCCATTTCAGACGTATACGGGCTTCTGATTTGTTGCTGCTCGACGCCAACGATCCGTCGACCATGGAAGGACCAGATGCACCCGACCCCACCGCCTGGGGCTTGCACGGATCCATCCACCGGCTGTGCCCCCACGCACGCTGCCTGATGCACCTGCACTCCAAGGCCGCCACGGTACTGGCATCACTGCAGGACAGCACGCTGCCACCCATCGACCAAAACAGTGCTATGTTTTATGGGCACCACATCGTCGACAGTCACTATGGCGGTCTGGCTTTTGAGGCGGAGGGCACCCGTTGCGCTGCCCTGCTTAAAGATCCCGGCGTGCGCATTATGGTGATGGGTAACCACGGGGTGCTTGCCATTGGTCAAACCGTTGCCGACACGCTGTTCCAGCTCTACCACTTCGAGCGTGCTGCACGAACCTACATTGAAGCCCTGCAAACAGGGCAACCTCTGCGAATACTCAGCCATGAGGTCGCAAGCAGAACAGCGAGAGAACTGGAGGACTATCCGGATTCCGCCCTTTGTTTGCTGCGGGATATTAAGCTCATACTCGACGAGGAAGGAACCAATTTTCGGCTCTAGCCACTCCGAGTCGAGCTGGGCTAAATCACCGCGTGAACGGCTGGGTCACACCTGCTTGCGATCAGCGGGTTGTCTGAAAACCCCTCGCTGATCCCAACTGTCGGCCTGGGGCATGATGCCTCTATCAATAAAACCGCGCAGCTGCGCGCGCCCTTGTTCAGGGTCTGCTTTAAGATTTGAGTTTACGCGTTGTGTGGAATTGAAACATAGCGCCGCAGGCCACTAAGAAATACCAGTGGGAGAGTTCACTGCTGTCGGGCCTTCTCCTTCATGCGATCAAAACCATAACCATAAAAACCATGACCCTGCAGCCGACGGAAATCGACAGCGAAGGAATTACCAAGCACCGGCCGCCGGCACCGCTACGGCATAAGCCTCAATCCGCGCTGAGCGCGCTGCCAGACAGGTCTCTCGATCCGTTGCGACCGCGGTGCTGACAAACAGGGTATGGCTATCCTCCCCCCCCAGCGCACAGGCGATAGCTTGGCGGCCGGTATCAATGGCATTCAGGATCGCACCACCTTCAGCCAACCTGAGGACGGTGCCCGTGGTGGGCGACGCTACCCAGATGGCCCCTTCTGCATCGACACAAATGCCGTCTGGCACCGCGCCCTCCGGCAGTTGAGCCCAAAGCCTTCGACCACAGAGTCGGGAATCCGATGCAATATCAAAGGCGGTCAGGCAGCCCCGGAAGGTCTCCGCCACGACCAGGGTATCCCCCCCGTCCAGCAGGGCCATGCCATTGGCGAAGAGTAGATCCCCTGCCGCGGCATGGACCGACCCATCGGGATCAATCCGGGCAAGCGTTCCCGGCGCCACGGGGTCACCCTGGGGGAGGTCGAAGCCAAAATTACCCACCCAGGCGCGGCCTTTGGGATCCACCACCATATCGTTGATACGCCGCTCGGCCACCGTTGACAGATCGGCATGGCAAATCAGCTCGCCAGTGCCCGCATACCGGTACACGGTCTTGTCCAGCATCGAGGCAATCAGCAAATCGCCATCGGGCAGCCAACCCAGACCCGATGGCCGCTGTGGCACGGCAACAACACGCTCCACAGACTGGCCCGGTCGCAGCCTGAATACGGCTTCATCGTAAAAATCTGAGAACCACAGAGCGCCAGAGTGCCAGCGCGGTCCCTCGATAAAAGTAAAGCCATCGCAGGCAATTTTCTCTGGAGCTACCACTGATCGCCTCCCGCTTTTAACTGGGGCCAACGGTACTGTCGCGCGCGGTGTCCGGACATGCCAGACTCCAAATCTATAAATTCGCTGACCTGCTATCGTCGGCGCAGGATACCGGCCTCCCGCAATCGGGGCTGTATGTCAGTTGCGAAGCGCTCAAGATCATCGCGATAGCGAGGGAAAGTCAACATCGCCGCGTCAACGCCACCTTTGTGGGCAGCGACCAACTGCTCAACGAGGTCATCGGCAGTCCCTATCATGTGAACGCCGCCACCAGAGGCGGCCAGCATGTCCCTGGTAAAGTCATCAAAGGAGCCGCTGCCCGCGGTCAGATCGTTCAGCCAATTATCGGTTGCCACCGGGTCCTTGGCCTCGATGATGGCGGCCAACTTGTCCTCCGCCTCACTGCGTGTC
>JAKMEU010000204.1 GCA_022425845.1 Luminiphilus sp.
GAGTTTCTCTTCGAAGCCGCCGCAGTGATCGCCCGCGACCAACCCGACCTGGCCGTTACCGCAATTGCCGCTGATTTCACACAGGACTGGAGCTTCGAAGAATCGATCCCGCAAGGGCGCCGAATTATTTTTTATCCCGGCTCTACCCTGGGAAATTTTGATCCTGAGGCTCAGGAGCGCTTTATTAAGCGGCTCGCCGCGGTGGTAGGATCCGACGGCGGCATACTCCTGGGCGTTGACCTGCACAAAGACAGCGACACCCTCGAGCGGGCTTATGATGACAGTGCGGGGGTCACCGCTGACTTCAATCGCAATATGCTGGCGGTGGTTAATTCCCGGACGGGTTCCAACTTCAAACCCGGCGCGTGGCGACATGAAGCGCGCTACAACCCGGTGGCCCGCCGTATCGAAATGGACCTGGTGGCGCGCACTCAACAGACCGTCCTCGTCGGCGAGCAGACGTTGAATTTCCCCGAGGGCACCGCCATCAGAACCGAGCACTCACACAAATTCACGCTCGAGGACATCGAGCAGCTGGCCTGCGTTGGGGGACTGTCCCTGACGCATCACTGGCTTGATAGCGAGGCCCGCTTTTGTCTGGCCCTGTTAGAGGCTCCCTAGGCAGCAAGACCTTCGGTGGTAACAAAATCGAGCGTACTGTCCAAAGCGCGGCCCAACTTATCCATGATTTCATCAACATGGGCTTTTTGGATAATGAGCGGCGGGCAGAGTGCGACACGATTGCCACCCAGGGGTCGAATGATCAAACCATTGGTTTCCGCCGCCTTGGCGCAGAATTGCCCCACCTTCATGCCATCGAAGGGCCGCTTGGTGTTCTTGTCTGCGACCAACTCAAGCGCACCCAGCATGCCCATGGCGGATACCTCCCCCACCAGGGGATGATCGGCAAACTTTGACAAACCCGTAGCCATGTAATCCCCGATAACCGCCGCATGCTCAAACAGTCCATCACGAACATAGATATCAAGCACCTTGCTGGCCACAGCGCATCCCAGGGGGTGTCCACTGTAGGTGTAACCGTGTCCGAAAACCCCCATCTCAGCCGCGGGGCCTGCAATCGCATCGGCAATATCGCCACTCACAATCGCCGCAGACAGAGGCACGTAGGCGGAGGTCAGTGCTTTGGCACAGGCCATCATTTTGGGCTTCATGTTGAGTTTTTCGGCACCAAAAGCCGCACCAAGACGCCCGAAACCACAAATCACCTCATCGTCCCATAGCAGTATGCCGTAACGATCGAGTACCGCCTGAATGGCCTCAAAATACCCTGCAGGCGGGATGATAACGCCCCCGGCGCCGTTGACTGGCTCTGCGATCATCGCCGCGATTGTCTCCGGACCCTCGGCAAGTATCAGTTGCTCCAGTTCATTGGCCCGACGGGCCACAAAATCCGCCTCGCTTTCGCCCTCCTCAGCACAACGGTAGTAATGGGGTGCACCGGTGCGCAGCACGCCCAGAGCGTCGAAAGGCAACTGAAAGTGTGCATGGTTTGGTGGCAACCCCGTCAGGGCAGCCGAAGCCAGTGTGACGCCGTGATAGCCCTTTTCCCGGGCGATAATCTTGACCCGCTGAGGCTGGCCTGTCGCCACCGCGTGATAGCGGATCAATTTGACCAGGGTGTCGTTGGCATCGGAACCCGAGGCACCCAAAAATACCCGAGCATCGTCAATCGGTGTCATTGCCGCGAGCTTGTCAGCGAGTTCAATGGCCGAGGGGTGGGTTTTGCCTCCAAACATGTGGCTGAAGCTCAGCTCTTCCATTTGGCGACGGGCGGTCTCAATGATCTCCTCATTACCGTAACCCAGCGACGTGCACCACAAGCCTGCCATCCCCTCGAGGTATTGCTTGCCGGTTTCGTCGTAGATATAGGGCCCCTCACCCCTCGCGACCACCATCACCTCAGTTGCCTCTGGGTTAGTGGTGGGATAGATCATTGCCGTCATGACGCCCCCTCATAGCGCTCTATTTTTGGTGTACGCTACTCCCTCTTGTCGGTCCCGCCAAGCCCCCGTCACTGGCAATTCGACCACCCGCTGGCAAATGACAAAAACCGGTTTGTCTGGTTTCCCCCCGGCGGGACAGCAGGGTGGATATAAACTCCCCTTGCGCTCGAGGTCTGGGGCGTGCAGTCTCCTTCGATCAAGCCTCAAACCCGCAAAAACCGAAGTGATCCGACACCGGTACGATTCTCATTCCTAAGGAGCGACAATGACAGAACGCATGGCAGTAACGTTGGGACGGTGCCTGCTGGGACTCTATTTCCTGGCTCCGGGCTTATCCAAAATCAGCAGTTACCAGGCCATGCTGGACTACATGGCGCTGCACAATATTCCCATGCCAGAGCTGCTTCTCCCCATCACCACTGCGCTGCAAGTGGGTGGCGGTCTCTGTCTGATCGCTGGGTACCGTATTCAACTCATGGCACTTATGTTTGCGGGGATGACGCTTCTTATCAACCTCGGGATGCACGATTTTTGGAACAGCTATCCGGAGACGGACCGGGGGCATGAGTTGCAGAACTTCATAAAGAACCTCGGCATTTTTGCTGGCTTGCTGGTACTGAGCGCCGGACACCAACTGCAGCAGTGGCGACTGATCAAGGCCTAGGCGAAACCCGGCGCGGAAAAGGCCGACACTTTTTCGGCAGTGCACAACACCCTTACCGGAGAACAACGGGTTCTGAAAGTGTCACATCGGCGTCTTGCCAGGCGTTTTGCCAGGCCGCTTCGAGGGCGGCCGCTTCAGTGAACTTATCCTGGGCCCGCAGCGCGGCAATAAGGCCAAACAGGGTCCAGCCGTTGTTTTGATTCCACGCCAAATCGCGCTCAAAAACCGCCTGCGCTTCAGCGGCGCGGCCGGCCCTCAGCAGGGCCGTACCCAAGTACAGAC
>JAKMEU010000217.1 GCA_022425845.1 Luminiphilus sp.
TCACATAGAATGCGGTTCGCTCATCGCTTTCACCACTTCCGGCGTAATACACCCACCCACCCATAACAAAACAGGGCTTATCCATGGAAGAATCAGCGCGTCAGGCGTTCTGGCACAACTTTTTGGGTTCTTCGCCCATATGGTACAAACAGTCCATCATTGGATTTCTTGTGCTCAATCCCATTCTGCTCTTTATTGCGGGGCCCTTTGTCACCGGGTGGGTATTGATCGGGGAGTTCATTTTTACCCTCGCGTTGGCTCTACGATGTTATCCCCTTCAGCCGGGGGGGCTCCTGGCGATTGAAGCCATTGTGATTGGAATGGCCGATCCCCACACGGTGTATCACGAGGCCGAGGCCAATTTCGAAGTGATCCTTCTGCTGATGTTCATGGTGGCCGGCATTTACTTCATGAAAGATTTGCTCCTCTTTGTGTTTACCAAGATACTTTTGAACGTCAAGTCCAAGAAAGTGCTGTCGCTTTTGTTTTCTCTTGTGGCAGCCGTGCTCTCTGCCTTCCTGGATGCCCTGACCGTTACAGCCGTTTTAATCAGTGTCAGCGTTGGCTTTTACTCCGTGTATCACAAGGTGGCTTCGGGCAAACATCATGGGGCAGACGACCATGACCACGGGGATGATGGCGGTGTTCATGAGCATCATCGGGAGGACCTCGAGAACTTCCGCTCGTTTCTACGCAGCCTCATGATGCACGGCGCTGTAGGCACGGCACTGGGTGGCGTATGTACCCTGGTTGGCGAGCCTCAAAACCTACTTATTGCCACCGTAGCGGGCTGGGATTTTATTGAGTTCTTTACGCTGATGGCGCCCGTTACCATGCCTGTGCTGGCGATGGGCCTGCTGACCTGCCTACTCCTCGAAGTGACCGGCAGTTTTGGCTATGGCGCCCAGCTTCCTTCGAGAGTTCGCACCGTATTGGAAGAATTTCAGGCTGGAGAGACAGCGAAGGCCAATCCAAGGAGTAATGCGAAACTGATTATTCAGGCCATCGTTGCCGTAATCCTGGTCATTGGCCTTGCACTGCATTTGGCGGCCGTTGGATTGATTGGCCTGCTGGTCATTGTGCTGCTGACGGCATTTAACGGCATTACTGAGGAACATCAAATCGGACACGCCTTTGAGGAAGCGCTGCCTTTTACTGCGTTATTGGTGGTGTTCTTTGCCATTGTTGCCGTCATTCATGAGCAGCACCTGTTCACTCCGGTCATCGACTGGGTGCTGCAGCTGGACGCAGCCATTCGACCGGCAATGTTCTTCCTTGCCAATGGCGTGTTGTCCATGATTTCGGATAACGTTTTTGTCGCAACCGTGTATATCAACGAGGTGAAGGCAGCCCTTGATGCCGGGGAGATCACCCGCGCGGAATTCGACAGCCTCGCTGTGGCCATTAACACAGGCACCAATCTGCCCAGCGTCGCCACGCCCAATGGACAGGCTGCCTTCCTGTTCCTTCTTACCTCGGCGATTGCGCCTCTGATTCGGCTCTCTTACGGGCGGATGGTAATCATGGCCATTCCGTATACCCTGGTATTGGGTTCAGTCGGTCTGGCCGGGGTTTACCTCTTCATATGACCTGGTCGCATCAAGTGGCATCGTTTCTTCCGGCGGAGTCCCTCAGGGCTCCCGCCAGAGCACCTTTCCCCCGCTCTCTGCGGCGATGGCGTCCAGGCGTGCTTCATGGCGCTGCAATTCCTGTGCCGTCGCACTGATGACCGACAGAGGGGCGCGCGAGTCAGGCAGCCGTCGAATGCCTGATGAGGCTACTCCGTCCGCACCCTCCTCGCTGTCATTCCCATGAAGTCCCAGCGCGGTTTGACCACCGGTCATCGCCAGGAACACATCAGCAAGAATTTCTGCGTCCAGTAAAGCCCCATGAAGGGTTCTTGATGCGTTATCCACTTCATAGCGCTGGCACAGCGCATCAAGGCTATTGCGCTGCCCGGGATGGCGAGCCCTCGCCAGGACAAGGGAGTCGGTCACCGAGCAATAGTCGGAGGTCAGGGGATGCTCGGGATCGATACGCCGCAGCTCCGAATCGATAAAACCCACGTCAAACGGCGCATTGTGAATGATCAGCTCGGCGCCATCGATAAAGGCCAGAAAGTCCTTCGCGATGCGATCAAAGGTGGGTTTGTCAGCCAAAAACTCCGGGGTGATACCGTGCACCGCGAGGGCCCCCGCGTCGATGTCCCTTTGGGGTTGCACGTATTTGTGAAAATGCCGGCCTGTGAGACGCCGATTGAGCAGCTCGACGCACCCTATCTCAATAATACGGTGGCCCTGGTTCACTTCCAGCCCCGTCGTTTCGGTGTCCAGTACAACCTGGCGCATTAGCGTTCCAACTCGGTAATACCCCTGTTAGCCAGGGCGTCAGCGAGTTCGTTCTCAGGATGACCGCTGTGGCCTTTGACCCAGTGCCAGGTCACACGATGGCGCAGCACCTGCTCTTTGAGCGCCCGCCACAGATCCTGGTTTTTTACCGGCTTGCCCGCTGCGGTTCGCCAGCCATTTTGCTCCCACTTCTCCATCCAGCGCATCACGCCGTCCCGCACATAGGTGGAATCTGTGGTCAGATCGACGTGGCAAGTGTCTTTGAGTGCGGAGAGAGCCTCGATAGCTGCCGTCAATTCCATGCGATTGTTGGTGGTTTCTTTTTCACCACCGAACAGTTCTCGCGAGTGATCACCGAATCGAAGCAGCGCGCCCCAGCCACCGCGCCCTGGGTTGCCTTTGCAGGCGCCGTCGGTGAAAGCTTCCACAGACTTCACTCGACAGGTCTCAGGGGGCTCCGGGATGCAGAGCCTCTTGCCCCCACAACGGGCTTGGGTACGCGCAAACCCATTAGGCGTGCTCCGGCTCTTTCGATGGATGGGGTCTGGATGTGGCCGCGAACCAACTTGTCTGCAAAAATTATGTACGTTGAGCCCAGGGGAATATTGTGGTCCACCAACCAATTATCCACGCTTGCGCACCACCGCCCCACCCGGTTCCTGCCGCTCAGGGGTAGCACCAACTTGTGTCGAATGGGCGCTACTGCAAAATCCAGCAGGGTTAACCAATCTTCCATGCGCCCCGGTCCGGCGTTACGCCAGCGGGGTCTTCCCGGTATGAGCCTTCTTAATTGGCGCCACGCGCCGCGCAAACTCCGACTGTTGTCGCCGACCAATAAGAGATGGCCGTGGGGTGTCAGTACGCGGTGAATCTCCCGCAACAGCTGGTGGGGCTTATCACTCATGTCTAGGGCGTGCATAACGACCACCACATCAATGGACTCGGTCGCAAAGGGAAGCTCATCACTGGAAAGGACTTGTTTTCGCTTTCCCTGCACGGGCTCCCGGGTCGGGACGACCTGAACCACGTGCTGAACCCGGGTCAGCTCCTCGATCGGGATACCTGAGTCGGACCCTATGATGACCAGATTGTAGCCAAACCACTGGTCCAATATGACCTGCATATCCCGCATCAACTGGGTTCGCAGGCGCTGCCCCAGCGGCGTAGAGCGGTACCAGCGCTGCAACGCCGCCCTGGGCTCCAGCGCCGGTTGGACTGTAAACAATTTCTGCATCGTGGCACGATAGCGCCACGAGGGTGGCAACGGCAAGCCCTTCACACCTTTGATTCTGTCCGCGAGGCGACTATGTCATCGAAGCTCACCGTAGAGCCTATACAGGCCTTCACAGACAACTATATCTGGTTGCTACATGACGGCGCCGCCGCCGCAGTAGTCGATCCAGGCGACCCCGAGCCGGTGTTGGCGACCCTGGCGGAACGGCAGCTTCAGCTGCGGGACATACTGGTCACACATCACCACTTCGACCATACCGGCGGTCTGGAGGCTCTTAAGGAAGCGACCGGATGCTGTATCTGGGGACCAAGCAATACCAAAATAACGGCCGTTGACCGGCGCGTTTCTGAGGGGGAGATTGTCACCATCCTCGATACTGATTTCTCCATACTGGAAGTTCCTGGGCACACACTGGACCACATTGCCTACGTTGCTGATGGGATCGTTTTCTGCGGTGATACGTTGTTCGCAGGCGGCTGCGGACGGGTGTTTGAGGGCACATTTCCCATGATGCGCCACTCATTGTCGAAACTGAGGCAGTTGCCGCCCGACACACATATTTACTGCGCGCACGAATACACCCTCGCCAACCTGAGCTTCGCCATGGCTGCAGACCCCGACAACGAATCATTGAAAAGTCGGGTAAAACGCTGCGAGGCGCTGCGCCAACAGGGAGAGCCCACGGTCCCCTCTTTACTCGCTGATGAACTGGCCACCAACCCCTTTTTGCGCTGGGATGCGCCGGGGCTGATCAGGAATCTTACGGGGCTTGATCGGCTGGATGGTCAGGGCGGCGACGCCGTATTCTCGGGACTTAGGCAGTGGAAAGACACTTTTTGATGCCGGACTGATACCGCATGTTTGTCCTGTGAAGGACGCAGAGAGTGCTATCATTCGCTGCGGTCAACACCTGCCATCCGAGCCCGAGCCCGGATAGGCCTTTAAATAAACGCTCTGAATGAAAGGAAAATTCATGAAAATCAAAATCGCGCTACTTGCCACGGTACTCGCTTTCTCTTCGCAGGCACTTCATGCCGCACATCATGAGGGTATGGAGGGTGCTCACAGCAAGATGAAAGCCGAGGGAACTCGCGCAGTGCTGGCGACCATCGAAGCGGAAATCGCAGCAATCGACCTTGAGACCAAAGAAGTCACGCTGGTAGGTCCTGAGGGCCGTCATGTCACCGTTGTCGCTCAGGAGAAAGTGGTCAAGCTATCTGATCTTGCCGTGGGGGATCGTGTCGCTGCGGAATATCTTGCGTCGCTCCATGGCGAGGTGCGGGAACCCACCGAAGAGGAAATGGCGAACCCCTGGGTCGTGCTCGAGGACGCTGTCATCGATGAAAATCCTGCCCACCCTGCTGTAGGCGCCGCTCGACAGATCCGCGCTGTATGCACGATAGAGGCTATGGATCCTGCGGCGGGTTTCGTCATGATCAAGGATAGCCGCGGCAAAATGCACACGGTTGGAGGCGTCCCTGCCGAGAAATTCGAAGGCGTTGAGCTCGGAGAAATGATGGTCGTTGTGTACACCGAAGCGCTTGCTATTGGTCTGCAGAAACTGTCAGACGCTGCCATGTAACTTGGACCGGAAATTTGCCGCCACGGGGAGTCCGCTGT
>JAKMEU010000235.1 GCA_022425845.1 Luminiphilus sp.
TCCCGTGACAGCTGCCACTTGTCGGCAATCATCTGAGCCGAGCGAAACTGAGTGACCAGACCGTCGCCATAACGGGCAACCCAACCTTCGCTGCCGCTGAAGGGGTCGTTGAATCCCAGGGCCTGCCCCGCCAACATGGCTGAGGAAATCGGGATCGAGCTCATGGTTTGAACCCCTCCCGCCACCACCACATCCATGGTGCCCGACATAACAGCCTGCGCCGCAAAGTGCACAGACTGTTGTGAGGATCCACATTGACGATCCACGGTTGTGCCGGGCACCTCGTCACTCAGGCCAGCAGCCAGCCAACATGTTCGTGCAATATCACCCGCCAGGGGACCCACCGTGTCGACACAACCAAAAATGACATCGTCGTAGTCCACTTCTGGAATACCATTGCGTTCCACCAGGGCTCTCAACACCACCGCGCCCAGATCGGCACCGTGCACCTGAGCGAGACTGCCGCGGCGGCGGCCCGTCGGAGTGCGGACTGCATCGACAATATAAGCGTCTGCGCGTTGATTCATGCCATGCTCTCCAGGGCTTCTGAGGAATCAGTAATGGAACGGCGTCCAAAGGTAAAGTCCGGGCCCAGAAGCGCATTGGGCCGCAACAACCATTCGTGAATTCGATTTTTATGGAATCCCTCATCGCCCCATTCCCGCGCCAGAGCCCAGGCGCGCTTGACCCAAATCTGGAGGTCACACTCCCAGGTGTACCCCATGGCACCGTGGGCCTGAATACAATGGCGGGTCGCCAGTAAGGCGGCGCGGGCCGCAGCCACTTTGGCATGGGATACGGCGAAATCCGCGCGATCCGGCGATACTTCAGCGGTATAGGCCGCCCGATAAATGACGGGCTTGGCGTACTCGATTTGCACTGCAACGTCGGCGAGGAGGTGCTTGACGGCCTGATTGGCACCGACAGCGCGCCCAAATTGCTGCCGGTCGCCGGTATAGCGCACAGTCTGGTCCACCATGGCCTCTGCCAGACCCACGAGCTGAGCCGCCGTGCACAACGCCCCGCGATTAAGGGTCGCGCGCCACAACTCTGCCCCCACGTCGCCTCTGGCGAGACAATGGGCATCTCGGGCATCAAAATTGACTTCTGCCAGCCGTCGGGAGGGATCCACACTCTTGCGTGGTCTCAGGTTCACCTGCTCTGCAGCGGCCAGATACAGCGCCTCGCCGTGACCCAACAGGAACCAGTCGGCGCTCTCGGCAAAATTGACCATGGGATTGATGGGGTGCGCGACAGCAACGCGGACAGATCCGCTCTGCAAATCATCCAGAACCTGCTGTACGGAGCTGTCGCCCAAGCCTCTGTCAACCACATCGACCAACAGCGGTGCTACCACGGTGACCTGTTCAGCGACGGGCTCAGGCAGTGCCACATAACCGCAGGCCTGCGCCATCAGGACAAAATCCGTTTGCCCGAGCCCAAGGCCGCCCAGAGCTTCCGGCACGAGCATACCGTTGAGACCCAGCCCCTTAATTTGCTCCAACAAGGCATCATCCACGCCGGAAGGTGTTGCCCAACGTTGACGAATACGCTCTGCAGTCACCTCACCTGTCAGGACCGCCCGGGTGGCCTCGGCAAATGTTTTCTGGTCTTCGGTAAAAGTGGAATCCATGACAAGCAGTCCTATTTGCGCGGCATACCCAGCATGCGTTCGGCAATGATGTTGCGCTGAATTTCATTGGTACCGGCATAGATGGGGCCCGACTGGGCAAACATATAGCCGTCCAACCAGGTACCCAGCTCCGCTACATCCTGCTCCGTCTCAGGCTCTATTTCAGCCCGTGCCCCCAGCAGCGTCATCGCCGTCTCGTGAATCAGCAAATCAAGTTCGGACCAGAATATTTTGTTGCAACTGGCTTCGGCGCCAATGCTGCCGCCGCCGCACAGCAGTGATGCCGTCTGGTAAGTCGACAGGGCATAGGCCTCGGCATCCATGTAACAGCGTAGCACCGCATCCTCGATCGAGGGGTCAATGAGTTCGTTCTGACGCGAGCGATACAGCTCCACGAGGCGCTTGGACGCCTGCTGGAAACGCGCCGGGCTGCGCAGCATCAGGCCGCGCTCAAAACCCGCCGTTGCCATGGCGATACGCCAACCCTCACCCTCTCCCCCCAGCAGATTGAAGTCAGGAACGCGGACATCATCAAAGAAAATTTCAGCAAAGCCGGGCAGGCCATTGAGCTGCGGAATCGGGCGGACCGTGACGCCCTCGGCGTTCAGGGGGACAAGAATTTTTGACAGCCCATGATGCCGCTCCGAATCCGCGTCTGTCCGGAACAAACCGAATACCCAGTCGGCATACACTGCACGGGTCGACCAGATTTTCTGCCCATTGATTACAAACTCATCGCCATCACGAACGGCGCTGCAACGAATCGCGGCCATATCTGAGCCTGCATTGGGTTCGGACCACCCCTGAGCCCAGACCTCATCACCCCGAGCCATCGCCGGGATGAACCGTGCTTTCTGCGCTTCCGTGCCATATTCCATCAGCGTGGGACCCAAAAGGAAGATGCCGTTTTGGTTCACCCTCAGAGGTGCGCCGGCTCGATAGTATTCCTCTTCAAAAATGAGCCACTCGATCAAGTCACAGCCACGCCCACCGTAGGCCTCAGGCCATGTCACCATGCCCCAATTACCTTCTGCCAGGGTCCGCTCCCACTGGCGATGCGCAGCAAAACCCTCCTCCGTGTCAAAGGAAGCAAGGGGCCGGTCCGGCACATGGGCCTCCAGCCATTGACGGACCTCCTGACGGAACTGCAGCTGCTTGTCGGTGTAGCGAAGATCCATATTCAGCTGTCGTCCTGCTTTTTGTTCGCTGCGGCCATTGCCTTGGCGTCAAAACCGCCCAGCTTGTCTCCGGACACCAGATCATTGTGGGCATGGGAAAAGTGATGCCAGGCAAATGCCGCCTCCATGCCAGAACGCTTACCCTGCAGGTCCTCAACGTGATTGATAGCCTGCTTGGTCAGGGCAAGTCCCAGTCGGGGCATGGCGGCAATTTTCTCCGCCAGTGCCGTCACATCGTCCATCAGGGTGTCGCGACTGCTGATCTGGTTGACCATACCCATTTGCCAGGCTCGTTCAGCACCCATTTTGTTACCTGTGAACAGGAACTCCTTGGCGATCCGGGGGTTGAGTTCGTAGGGATGCGCAAAATATTCGACACCGGGAATCCCCATGCGAACCACTGGATCTGAAAAATAGGCGTCGTCTGTTGCCACGATCAGGTCGCACACCCATGCCAGCATCAAACCACCCGCGATGCAGGCGCCCTGAACAGCCGCAATGGTTGGCTTGGGAATATCGCGCCAGCGTCTGCACATCCCGAGATAGGCTTCGGCCTCGCGCACGTAAAGAAATTCACCTCCCTCTTTATTAGCGTGGTCGTACCACATGGAGACTCGATCCTGGCTGAGGTGCACATCCCGGCCAGGTGTTCCAATGTCGTGTCCTGCGGAAAAGTGTTTACCCTCACCGCGCAGCACGATCACCTTCACCTCATCATCTGCCACAGCGCGTTTAAATGCTGCATCGAGCTCGTAGGTCATACGCCCATTCTGGGCGTTGTTGTACTTCGGCCGATTCATGGATATCCAGGCAATACCCTGCTTCGATGAATAGGTAACGATATCGCTTTCCTCACCTTCCGGGCGGCTGTCATCACTCATGACGCTGTCTCCTCGACGGGGCGTACACCCGGTGGATTGTTCTTCAGTTGCCGGGCACGCAAATCCAATGGGTCAAGCTCTTCCAACAAGGCCAACTGCTGCTGCGTTGGCACCGCGGTCTCTGTCACCGCATCTGCGAGGGCAACATCAAACCCGGTGTTATCCCGGACCTCGTCAAGGGTGACGCCCGGATGCAGGCTGACTAGCCGCATCTGGTGCTCGGGGCCGCCAAAATCGAAAACGCCCAGATTACTGATAACCGAGCGTATATCGATGTCCGATAGGCGGTAGCCCCTGGGTAACCGTCCAGGGTTGTAGCCGATCGAGCAAACCACATCGCACTCCCCTTCAACAAATACCCTGCGACTGTGCGCAGGGACGAAAAATGAATTGGCATGGGATATCGAATTCCCCGGGAATCCCCGCACACCCAGCAACTGGACCTTGGGGGCTTGATAACTTCCGCCCAGCGCTGAAATATTACTTTGGCCAAAACGGTCGATCTGGGAAGGGCCGACCAACGCGTGTCGGTGGCCGCTCCATACGTTATCGAAAATACGCGCAAACCCCATCCAATTTTCATTGGCCT
>JAKMEU010000211.1 GCA_022425845.1 Luminiphilus sp.
ACCAGGTAGATTTGGACTTCCTTGCCTCTGCGCTGCACAAACGCGGCCTGGAGTCGATTTGGATCGGAGCCCAGGGCCCGGGTGCCAGCCTCTCGTTCCCTGGAAACGATAGAGCGACCGCATTGGCGCTATCGCAAAACTGTGCGATCTGCCTGGCCCGCCTGATCGATATTACTTTGTTTGGACCTCTGGAGGACACGTGATGCCCGTCATTCCCAAAGCCCTGTTAACGATTGCCCTGCTGGTCTCGCTCACCGGGTGCGGCTCCATCCTTGCCACCTTCGAGAGCAATTCCATTGAGGAAGATCCGGGAGAGCGCAGCCTGGCACAACAGGTCGAGGATGAGAGCATAGAAACCAAGGCCGTCGTCAATATCCGGGCCACCAATGACGCGTTCGACGACCTGCGATTTGTGGTGGTGTCTTACAACGGCTTCGTACTCATCGCCGGCGAGGTTCCCAGCCAGGAACTCAAAGATCAGGCCACGGACGTGTTGCGGGAAATTCCGGGAATCCGCCGCATCTACAACGAGTTGGTCATCGGCGCTAAATCCACCGCTGATACAGAGGCCGGTGACGTGTGGATAACCACCAAGGTCAAAACCGCCTTGCTCGCCGCCTCCGATGTACCATCACTGCGGGTAAAGGTGGTAACGGAAAACAGTGTTGTCTACCTGATGGGATTACTGACTACTGAAGAGGCTGACCGAACGGCTACTGCCGCAGCCGATATTGAAGGTGTCGAACGCGTGGTCAGGCTTTTCGAACTGATCTGAGAGGCCGGTGTTCCAATTGGCAAATTGAACAGGGCGGGTCTGGGCCCACTGTTCACCTGAGAGCCAAACCGGGCGACCCCATTACTTGACGATTTTTAATGCTGGACGCTGGGCACTTCCGCGGTCAACCGGCGTCGGAGCATCAGGTTCCGGAGGCTCAGGCTCGGGTTCCATTGGGCCATCAAAGACCATGCCCTGCCCATTTTCCCGGGCATATATGCCCAAAATAGCGGCTATAGGCACTTCAATATCCAGGGGCTGCCCACCAAATCGACCGTTGAACTCAATGGAGTCATTCCCCATCCTGAGTGCAACCACGGCGGTTGGTGAAATATTAAGCACGATTTGCCCGTCACTGACGTAGCCTTCAGGAACGTTCACACCCGTGTAGGTGGCATCAACCAAAAGGTGGGGTGTGCACTCATTCTCAACAATCCATTCATAGATTGCTCGAATAATGTAGGGCCTGCTGGGCGTCACCGCGGGGCAACCGTATCAGAGTCGCATTTCCCGCTCCTGCACCGTCAGGCTCTCCTGGAAGCACTCCCGACGGAACAGGTTATCCATGTAAGCCAATAAGGGCTTGGACTGTTTGCTGGGTCGTATGTCGACCCCGAGCACCGGCAGGCGCCATAGAATGGGAGCAATACAGCAATCGACCAGCGTGAACTCGTCGCTCATGAAGAACGCCTTCTCTGCGAATATCGGAGCGATTGCCATAAAGCTTTCCCGCAGTTCCTTGGACGATTTCGTCACTACATTGTCAGACCGCGAATTCTGTATGGCATCGACAAGACTGCACCAGTCGCGCTCGATCCGGTACATCAGCAAGCGGCTCTCAGCGCGGGCGACGGGATACACAGGCAGCAGCGGTGGATGCGGGAACCGCTCATCCAGATACTCCATCATGACCTTTGACTCGTAAAGAACCAGATCCCGGTCGACCAGGGTCGGCATGCTGTTGTACGGATTGACATCGGCCAACTCCGCGGGAGCCGATCCCGTTTCCGATTCAATGAGATCAACGGTCACGCCCTTTTCTGCCAGGACAATCCGAACCCGGTGGCTGTAGTGGTTGACGTTGTCGGAAAATAACGTCATGGAAGAACGCTTTGACACTACCGCAGAGGCGTCATCAGACAGTTTCATTTAAAAGCTCCGGGTTCGCGGTGGCGTCGCTCACCCGCCTCCCGGCGGATTGCAGCCTTCCCTGTAGAACGCCCTCTAGTGGACGTCCTTCCAATACTCGCGGCTCAATAACCAGGCGAATACAAAGAAAATAGCGAGGAACAGCATGACTTTTATCCCCATTTGCTGGCGTTCCAGCTTCATGGGTTCTGCTGTGTATGCCAGAAAATTTACCAGATCGTAAATCGCCGCGTCATACTCTTCACCGCTCATGAGCCCCGCAGCCGCCACTTCGAGACGACCGCAGGGGGCGTCCATCATAGCATCCCCGGTCAGGGGGTCCACGTGCCCGTGAGCAGGATCAGGCCCGGCGGCACATTCGGGCATGCCCTGCAGTTCGAGCAGGACGTGAGGCATTCCCACTTCAGGGTAGACCTTGTTGTTCACGCCGTAGGGACGCGCATCATCACGGTAGAACGAGCGCATGTAGGTGTACAGCCACTCAGGCTGGCGGGCTCTCGACACAAGCGTCAGATCCGGCGGCGTGGCACCAAACCAGGTCTTGGCATTGCCCTTGTCCATCGCATTGTCCATCAGCGACCCGATCTTAATATCGGGGTCGAACATGAGATTGGCTTTGTACAAGTCCTCGGGAATACCCAAATCTCTCGCCACCCTGTTATGCCGCGAGTACTGGAGCGAATGGCACCCCATACAGTAATTGGCATACAGCGTGGAGCCCCGCTGCAGGGAAGGCTTATCAGAGGGGTCGGTTTCGATGGCGTCACAGGGAATCGTGCCGCAATCAAACTGCGAATCAGCACCGACCACCTGGAGAGGAATAAAGGTCAGAACGCCAATGATGGCCGCTGCACCCAGGCTTTTGAAAAAGCCCATTCCGCCATCCATGGTGACGCGATCCGGTACGGGCTTGGTTTTATCCATTTTGGACCAAACTGGCATCCCGATAAAAAACAGAAAGTAAAATATCGTACAGATTTGCGCCAGGAACGTTCGCTCAGGCGTAGGCGCCTTGACGCCCAGAACGCCCAGAATCAGGAAGCTGGCAACGAACAATACCAGCATGACCCGATTGATCATGCCCCGGTAACGCCAGGACTTCACTTCACAACGATCCAGCCACGGCAGCGCAAACGGAATCGCAACTGAGGCCGCGAAGAAAACAAAGCCCCAGAACTTATCGGGAACGGCACGGAGCACCGAGTAAAAAGGTGTGAAGTACCACACCGGTGCAATGTGCTCGGGTGTTTTAAGGGCATTCGCCTCTTCAAAATTGGCGTATTCAAGGAAGTAGCCGCTCATCTCGGGGGCAAAGAAGATGATGCCGCAGAAGAAAAACAGGAACACAGCAATGCCCTGGACATCGTGCACCGAGTAGTAGGGGTGGAAGCGGATGCCATCCAGGGGGATACCGTTTGCGTCCTTGTTCTTCTTGATTTCCACGCCGTCCGGGTTGTTTGAACCCACTTCATGCAGGGCGAGAATGTGTAGCACGACCAGGGCCAGCAGAACGATGGGAAGCGCCACCACGTGAAGGGCAAAGAACCGGTTCAGCGTAATGCCTGAAAGCAGATAGTCACCTCGGATCCAGGTCACAATGTCCTCACCCACCACCGGGATGGCTCCGAATAGTGAAATGATGACCTGCGCACCCCAGTACGACATCTGGCCCCAGGGCAGCACGTACCCCACAAAAGCCTCCGCCATCAGCACGACGAAAATCAGCATCCCGAAGATCCAGATCAGCTCACGGGGCTTTTTGTAGGATCCGTACAAGAGTGCCCGCATCATATGGAGGTAGACGACTACAAAAAATGCTGACGCACCTGTCGAGTGCATGTAGCGCAGCAACCAGCCGTAATCAACGTCGCGCATGATGTATTCCACCGAAGCAAACGCTTCCTCCGCAGAGGGGGTGTAATTCATCGTGAGCCAGATGCCCGTCAGTAATTGATTGACGAGAACCAATAGGGAAAACACCCCGAAGAAGTACCAGAGGTTGAAGTTCTTGGGCGCGTAGTAGGCGCCCATGTGGGTGTCCCACGCGCGGGTTACCGGTAGCCGGGCATCAACCCAGCCCATGAGAGAAGTCAGTGCTTTTTGCATCAGGCGGCCTCCGCGTCTACACCAATGACAAGGACATCGTTACCCTCGAACCTATAGGGAGGAACTACCAGATTGTCCGACGCTGGAACGCCCTGGTATACGCGCCCCGCCAGGTCAAATTTGGAACCGTGGCAGGGGCAGAAAAAGCCGCCCAGCCACTCATCGCCGCCCAGGTCGGCAGCACCCACCTCGGGACGAAACTTGGGTGCACAACCCAGATGGGTACAGAGACCGACGGCAACAAATAATTCCGGCCGGATGGAGCGCGCCTCGCCAGAAACATACCCCGGCTGGTCAGACGTGGCCGAAGCCGGGTCCTTGAGGCTGCTATCAAGCTTTGCGAGGTCAGCCACTTGCTCTGGCGTTCGATGCAGCACATACACGGGCTTGCCACGCCACTCGACCACAACCATCTGGCCGGGCTCAAGCTTGCCCACGTCAGCCTTTACCGGCGCTCCGGCCGCCTTGGCCTTCTCGGAAGGATTCCAGGAGCCCAGAAAGGGCACCGCTACACCGACCACACCGCCTGCAGCGACTACCGACGTCGCGGCGGTCAGGAACCGTCTGCGGGTTTGGGTCGCATCATTCTGCTCTTCGTTGTCATTTTGGGTAGGTTGCACTTCGCTCATAGCTAACCTCTTCGGCATTGAGGCACCCCGTCCGGACCGGAATAATAGGGGTACCGCGTAGCGGGGGACAGATTTCCAAGCGCAGCATGGTAATGCTCTGCTTTGCGCGTCGCAAGCGACGGCCTCGCATTACCGGGCCACCCAACTAATTACGTAGACAAATAGGCGACAGACCAACCGTGAATGGGGGCCGACCGGAACGCCGGCCGTCTCGCCCGATTAACGCTTGGAGAACTGTGGACGACGGCGCGCCTTGCGCAGGCCAACCTTCTTGCGCTCCACTTCGCGAGCGTCACGGGTAACGTAACCCTCAGCGCGCAGGGCAGGACGCAGGGATTCGTCGTAATCCATCAGGGCACGCGTCAATCCATGTCGGATGGCACCGGCCTGACCAAAGCTGCCGCCACCATTGACAGTGACAAACGCATCGAAGCGGTCGTTGGTCTGAGTTAACTCAAGGGGCTGACGCACGATCATTCGCGCCACTTCACGCCCAAAGTACTCTTCGATGGAACGACCATTGATCTGGATGTTGCCCGTACCGCTGCGAAGAAAGACGCGAGCAGTGGAGGTCTTGCGGCGACCCGTTCCGTAATACTGTGCCGTAGCCATAACGTTGTCCTTTAAAGCGCCAGTGCCTGGGGTTGCTGTGCCACGTGAGGGTGCTCAGGTCCCGCATATACCTTCAGCTTTCGAAACATGGCCCTTCCCAGCGGATTCTTCGGGAGCATTCCCTTAACAGCACGCTGGAGCACTCGCTCAGGGGCGCGATCAATGAGCTTTTCGAAGCTATATGACTTGATACCACCGGGGTAGCCCGAGTGGTGATGGTAAATCTTGTCGGTCTGCTTTTTGCCCGTCACACGGATTTTCTCGCAGTTGACGACGACGATGTAGTCACCCATGTCCATGTGCGGGGTGTACTCTGGCTTGTGCTTGCCTCTCAGACGATGCGCTATCTCGGTCGCCAATCGTCCGAGTGTCTTGTCCTCGGCGTCTACGACAAACCAATCGTGGTGCACATCGCTCGCCTTGGCGCTGTATGTTTTCATGGTCGAAGCCTCAGGGGGCCAAAATCTAGGGAGCGCGGATGGTACTGGATGGCGCGACTGCTTTCAAGCGCTTTGCACAACAGGATTGCCCCATATACGCAGCCTGCCCATCAGAGCTCATGCCGGCCGCAGGCCCCATCAGGGCCTGTGCTCCCGGGCCAGGTAATCATGGGACTGCATTTCCTGCAGGCGCGACAGGGTTCGTCGGAACTCAAAGGCCAGTAGGGTCCCATTGTAGAGACGCTCGGGCACCACCTCGGCACTCACGATGAGTTTCACCCCGCGATCGTAAAATTCATCCACCATATTCACAAAGCGCCGGGCAACATCCTCCTGGTCGCCCCCCATAACCGTCACCCCGGAGATCAACACGGTCTGGAAAATGCGCCCGAGCTCAATGAAATCACTGGCGCTGCGAGGCTTCTGGCAGAGCTCGGGGAAGCTGATCTGGGCCATTCCCTCTACCATGGCATCGATGGTCACCGGTCTGTGGTTGATTTCGATTTTGGCAGCCTCTGGCGTCATGCCATTCGCCAACGCGTCGAACCCACGCTGCAGGGCCGCCTCGGAGTCACTGTTCAGGGGCGTATGCCATAGCCGAACGCGTTCCAGTGTTCTGAGTCGGTAATCGATGCCCGAGTCCACGTTGATGACCTTCGTATGCGCTTCGATCAAGGCGATGGCAGGTAAAAAGCGAGCGCGCTGAAGACCGTCCTTGTAAAGGTGGCCGGGTTCTATATTCGATGTTGCAACCAGCGTTACCCCGCGCTGGAACAATGCCTCCATCAAGCCACCCAAAATCATGGCATCGGCAATATCACTGACAAAAAACTCATCGAAGCAAATAACCAGTGCCTCCGACGCTATGCCATCGGCCACCTGTTCAAGCGGGTTTTTCTCCCCCGAAAGGTCCGTCAACTCTTGATGGACACGCTGCATAAAGCGGTGAAAATGGACTCGAAGCTTTGACTCGAATGGCAAGCTCTCGAAGAACATATCCACCAGATAGGTCTTGCCGCGCCCTACACCACCCCAGAAATAAAGCCCCTGCTCGGGCTCACGGGCACCTTTCAGCCAGCGGCGTAATCGGGCCCTGGGGCGTCGTTGCTGCGCGTTCCGGGCCACCAGCCTCTCGAAGAGATTCTGCAGCGCCGCCACAGCCGAAGCTTGTGCCGGATCGGCCTGAAAGCCGGGCCTCTTGAGATCGGCGTCATAATGCTGCTGCGGGGACGGAGGTACCATGTTCCGGAGTAATTCCTAAAAATTATGAGTCGAGGCTCAGGCGGGGTACACTACCCTACCAACACTGTTGCTATACGTAATCCATGGCAAATTGGAGTTAACTATGCCCTCAGTTGCAATACTGACAGCCACCGCCCTGCTGGGCCTTGGCATCGGCCTGGCCGCCGGTTGGTTGCTGGGCATGCGTCGCAAAAGCAAACGCGACGTCATACTTGATCTCGAGGCCCGCCTCGAGCGAGCCATTGAGAGTCGTGCCGATTATGAAGCCGAGGTCGCGGAACATTTTGCCAAGACCGCGCAGCTTTTGAATCGCATGACCCAGGATTACCGGGAAGTCTACAGCCATCTTGCCTCGGGGGCCGATACCCTCTGTGACGGCGAGGTCAATATTCCCAGCGCCAAGACCCTGCTTGAGACCTCTGACGACGGTCAGGAAGTGCCCGGCAACCTTGTGGATGTTGTCCCCCCGCTGGACTATGCCCCTCGCAAGAGTCCCGATGAAACGGGCCAACTCGCCGAGACTTTTGGCCTGGACCGACCCGGGAGCCAGGCAGTGGATCGCCTGCTGGAACCGGAGCGACTCGATAGATCAGCCTAGCCTCAGGCGGGGTTAGCGATATCCACGAAGCGATGTTCCACGCCCAACTCGCTGGCCAGCCAGGCACCCACTGATTGCACACCGAAGCGCTCGGTCGCATGGTGTCCGGCCGCGATAAAGCCAATTCCCCTCTCTCTGGCGACGTGAATGGTCTGTTCTGAGACCTCCCCTGTGACAAACAGATCCACCCCGGCGTCGGCGGCCGCATCGATGTAACCCTGACCGCCCCCGGTACACCAGGCGAGCCGCTTGACAGCAACGTCACCCTCACACAGCACCTCGCGACCCAGTACCCCGGTCAGGGTGTCCGCGATCTCCTGGGATGAGCGCACGCGGTCGAATTCACCTGCGAAGACCGGGAACGTGGGTTCGCCGGGTCGAAGGGGTGCAAACTCCGACAGTCCCATGGCGCGCCCCAAACCCGCGTTATTACCCAGCATAGGATGGCAGTCCATCGGCAGGTGATACGCAAAGAGGCTGATGCCCGCCTCTATCAAAGTTCGTATTCGACGCCCTTTCATTCCCACGAGACAGGGGTCCTCAGCCTTCCAGAAGTATCCGTGGTGGACAAGGATCGCATCTGCTCCGATTGCAACCGCTGCATCCAGCAGAGCCTGACTGGCGGTAACCCCCGAAACCACTATGGCCACAGTTTCTCGACCCTCGACCTGAAGCCCATTGGGGGCATAGTCCTGAAAGCAATGCGGCTCGAGAAGCCCATCAAGTGCTCTAAGCATGTCAGTGCGTGTTGTTGCCATAGCAGACGTCCCAGAAAACATTCACATGCAAGCAAGATTAACCAGTGTGGTCTGTTTTACAATCAGGGATAGCAAGGAGTTGATTTGTGAAAGAGTTTTTAACGAGCTTGTTTTGGCCCACCGTCGCCGGGGTACTGGCAGCGGTCATCGTGCTTGATCAGTGGGTGCTGAAAGAGCCGCAAGGCAATGGCCGTTATGGTGCAACCCAGAGCTATAGCGAGGCCGTCGCCCGGGCGACACCGTCGGTTGTCAATATCTACACGGCGAAGCTGGTTGAATCACGGCGCAGCCCGACACTGAACGACCCACTGCTGCGGCGCTTTCTGGGCGCGCCAAGCCGTCGTCAGCGCATCGAGCGATCCCTGGGTTCGGGTGTGATTTTGACCGCCGAGGGCCACATTATCACCAACAACCATGTGATTGCTGATGCCGATGCCATTCAGGTTCTGCTCCACGACGGCCGCTCAGCCAGGGCGCAGCCGATAGGCTCAGATCCAGCAACAGACCTTGCCGTGCTCAAGGTCGATCTCCCGACACTGACGCCAATCAAATTGGCTGATTCGGATAAAGCGCAGGTCGGGGATGTTGTGCTCGCCATTGGCAATCCCTACGGTTTCGGTCACTCCGTCAGCCAGGGCATCATTTCCGGTCTGGGACGCTACGGCATCCAAGCCTCGGATTACGAGAACTACATCCAAACCGATGCCGGCATCCACCTGGGGAGCTCCGGGGGTGCGCTGATCAATGCCGAAGGGGAGTTGTTGGGGATCATCACGCTCATTTATACCACCGCCAATGGGGAGGGCGGTGGCGGCACAGGCAGTGGTATCAACCTCGCCACGCCAGTCAACCTGGCCCAGTTTGTACTTGAGGATCTGGTCAACTACGGCACGGTGGTCAGGGGATGGTTGGGCGTCAGCGTCGACTTCCTTCAGACTCCTGAAGCCCTGGCTCTGCAGCGACAGGTTTTGGTTGTCTCCAACCTTGAAGCGAGCGGCCCGGCCGCTCGAGCTGGCTTGCAGATTGGTGATGTCATCAGTGCCATTAACGGCAGCCCCGTCAACGACGGTCGCGTGACCATGCACCAGATTGCGCGCCTCAGGCCCGGAGAGGTCGTAACCATTGAAGTGGAGCGAGCCCAGACGCGCGTCGAACTGCAGGCCGTGGTCGGAACCCGACCTTTAGGCTAGGGCGACTCCCCCTCCCCCCCTGCTATACGTAATTCTGCACTGCGGGCATGGGCCTCAAGAGATTCACCCCGAGCCAATACCGAGGCGATACGGCCCAGTGTCGCCGCCCCCAACTCAGAACACTGAATCACTGAACTCCGTTTCTGGAAGTCATAGACCCCAAGGGGCGAGGAGAATCTGGCAGTCGCCGATGTCGGCAAGACGTGATTCGGGCCCGCACAATAGTCCCCTAGCGCCTCACAACTGACCGAGCCGACGAAAATAGCGCCGGCGACCGTCAACTCGGCAACCCGTGACTCGGCGCCGTCAAAGGCCAACTCGAGGTGCTCGGGCGCCAGTTGATTACTCAGGGCAATCGCACTGTCCAGATCATCAACTTTAATCAGGGCACCGCGGTTAGCCAGCGCAGCGCGGATGATGGGTTCCCGCTCCATCGATCCCAGCGAGTCATTGATGGTCGCCTCTACGCTGTCGAGGTAGGACTCGTCCGGAGAAATAAGAATCGCCTGAGCCTGCTCGTCATGCTCGGCCTGGGAGAACAAATCCATGGCTATCCAGGTGGCCGGAGCACTACCGTCGGCGATAATCAAAATCTCTGACGGGCCTGCCACCATATCGATGCCAACCCGTCCAAACACCTGCCGCTTGGCCTCCGCCACAAAACGGTTCCCTGGACCGACAATTTTGTCCACTTTAGGTACTGAACTCGTGCCATAAGCCAGCGCCGCTATCGCCTGGGCGCCACCCACAGTGATGATGCGGTCAACTCCCGCCAAGGCACCGGCGGCCAATACCAGAGGTTCAAGAGCGCCCTTTGGCGCAGGCACGGTCATAATAATCTCGCCCACGCCAGCTACCTGAGCTGGAATCGCATTCATGAGCACGGACGAGGGGTAGCTGGCTTTGCCCCCTGGCACATAAATACCCACGCGATCCATGGGCGTTACCTGCTGACCCAGCCGATTTCCCAGGGCGTCCTCAAACGACCAACTCTCAGCCTTCTGACGCAGGTGATAATCCCTAATTCTTTCGGCAGCTGCCTCAAGGGCCTCCCGGGTCGTGCGGTCCAGACCCGCCAGCGCCGCAGTCATGTCTGACCGCCCCAGCATCATTGCATCAATGGACTCAGCGGGGTGTTCATCATGCCGCCTGGTGAGTTGCAGCAGGGCCTCATCACCCCTTTCCCGCACCGAAGCTATGATGTCTGCCACCGTGGTCGCCAGCCCTGAGTCACGTTCTTCAGGGCGAGCTAGAAGCTCCGAAAGCTGCTCCGCAAACTCGGGTGACTGCGCATTCAATCGTCGGATAGCGGCGGTCACCGCGTTTCTCCCGACCCAATGGCATCGGAAATTGCCGCTATGGCCCCTTCTATCACGCCATGACGGGTGCGCATGGCAGCCTTGTTCACGATCAATCGCGTACTGATATCCGCGATGTGTTCAAGGGGAGCCATACCATTGGCACGCAGGGTGTTACCGGTGTCGACTACGTCGACAATCTCATCGGCCAGATCCATCAGCGGCGCCAGTTCCATCGCGCCGTACAACTTGATGATCTCGGCCTGAACGCCACGACTGGCGTAGTGACTCTGAGCAACATGCACAAATTTACTGGCGACCCGTATTCGGCCCTGAACCGGCTCCCTGTCGGGAAACCCCGCCGTCATAAGCCGGCACCGGGCAATGCCCAGATCGAGGGGTTCATACAGGCCATCGGCTCCAAATTCGAGCAGCATATCCTTGCCGACAACACCGAGGTCTGCCGCACCGTGCCTGACATAGGTGGGGACATCAGAGCCCCTGAGGATGACCAGACGGATGTCCGGGTGTTCGGTTTCGAAAAGCAGCTTTCGACTCATGTCGATATCTTCGACCGGCGACAGGCCCGCCGCTCTCAACAAAGGCAAGGTCTCCTTCAAGATCCGCCCTTTGGTCAGTGCAATGGTGAGTTTTTGGTTCATGGCATTTCCAGCGGTCCGTTCAACCGGGTTGGCGACGTATGTCTGCGCCCAAGGACTGCAGTTTCTCCTCGATACACTCGTAACCCCGATCAATGTGATAAATCCTGTCGACCCGAGTTTGCCCTTCTGCCACCAATCCCGCGATGACGAGACTCGCTGAGGCGCGTAGATCCGAAGCCATCACCGGGGCACCCTTCAGCTTCTCCTGACCGACAATCATCGCCATGTTGCCCTCAATACTGATTTGGGCACCCATTCGGTTCATTTCATGGGTCTGTATCAAGCGATTCTCAAACACCGTCTCAGTCACCCTGCCCACACCCACCGCCACCGTATTGAGCGCCGTGAACTGGGCTTGCATATCCGTTGGGAAACCCGGGTACGGTGCCGTAGTGATGGTGACCGCTTTGGGCCTTCGGCCCTCCATATCCAACTCGATCCAGTCATCACCAATTGTGACCGATGCCGATGCCTCGCGTAACTTCTCGAGCACAATATCGAGGTGATGGGGTACGGCGCCCTCCAAACGGAGCCGCCCCCCCGTTGCCGCCACGGCCACCAGGTAGGTACCCGCCTCAATGCGATCAGGCATTACCGTATAATCTGCACCGTGCAGGCTGGGCACGCCTTCTATCTCAAGCGTCGAGGATCCTATGCCGGAGATTTTGGCTCCCATGGCACACAGGCACTGTGCCAGATCCACCACTTCCGGTTCTCGCGCCGCATTGCGGATGATGGTTTTTCCCTCTGCCAGCGTGGCCGCCATCAACAGGTTTTCAGTGCCGCCAACCGTCACTGTTTCCAGCGTAATATCTGCGCCCTGAAGACGCCCCTTGCGGCGAGCCTTTATGTAACCCTCTTCAATCTGGATTTCTGCACCCATGGCCTCAAGGCCTTTGAGATGGAGATCAACCGGCCTGGAACCAATCGCGCAGCCGCCCGGGAAAGACACTTCCACATGGCCAAAGCGCGCCAACAACGGGCCCAGCACCAGAATAGAGGCACGCATGGTCTTGACCAGCTCATAAGGTGCACGCAAGACATTGACGGTGCCCGCATCGACCTCAATAGCGAGCTTTTCGTCAACCATAAGGTCCGCACCCAGGCTGCCCAGTAATTCGACCATCGTCGTAATATCGTGCAGATGCGGAAGGTTGCGCACGGTCGTCTTTTCGGAAGTGAGCAACGTGGCTGCGAGGATGGGCAGTGCAGCGTTTTTGGCACCCGAGACCCGTAGCTGACCGGCCAGCGTCTGACCGCCGTGAATCAACAGGTTATCCATCGTGATGGCTCAGCCGTTGGCTTCTTCGGGGGTTAGCGCGCGAATGTTCACCGCATGGATCGTTCCCGCGGCGATAGCGGCCGCGAGCGGTGCATACACGCTTTGTTGGCGGGCCACCGGCCGGACTCCCACGAAGCCTTCGGAAACCACCGTGAGCGTGTAATGCCCCCCTTCGAGCACTACATCGACGGTTGCTTCCGGCATCGCCGCCAACACCAGCTCTCTGACCTCAGTCGCTTCCACTCGCTTCCTCCGTTGTCCGGGCTTTAACCCTACTGTCATCCCAGTTGGCGATGACGCGATCGAGGTCACCCTCGGCCTCAAGCGCGGCCTCCTCAAACTGGCCGCGATAGATTTCACCCAAATTAATGTTTTCAATAATCAGGTTACGTAGTTTCCAACTGCCGTCGCGGTACTGGCCCATCTGGTACTTGACGG
>JAKMEU010000335.1 GCA_022425845.1 Luminiphilus sp.
GGCCTCGCCTGTGGACTGCAGGGGCACGCCCAAATCGGGAAGGGCATGTGGGCCATGCCCGATCGCATGGCCGATATGCTGGAGGTCAAGGTGGGTCACCCCAAGAGCGGCGCCAACTGTGCCTGGGTGCCCTCACCCACCGCCGCCACACTGCATGCCACCCACTATCACAGCGTTGATGTGCTGGCCGTTCAAGCGGGTCTCATGGGCAAACACCGACGCCGCATTGATGAAATTCTGGAAATCCCGCTCCGGGGCGCGGAGGGCCTGAGCGAAGCCGACGTGCAACGGGAGTTGGACAACAATGCGCAGGGCATCCTGGGGTATGTGGTGCGCTGGGTCGATCAGGGAGTCGGCTGCTCAAAGGTCCCGGATATCGACAACATCGGCCTGATGGAGGACCGTGCCACCCTGAGGATTTCCAGCCAACATCTCGCGAACTGGATTCGACATGGCGTGGTCACCGAAGAACAGGTGAGATCGACCATGGCGCGGATGGCTGCGGTAGTCGATGCACAGAATGCCAGCGATCCAAGCTACCACCCGATGGCCACCAACCTCGACGATAACGTTGCGTTCCGAGCAGCCTGTGATCTGGTATTTCTGGGCGTGGAGCAGCCCAGTGGCTATACCGAACCGCTACTGCACCAGCGAAGAAAGGAATTTAAGGCCCGCCACGCTGGATAACTCCCGCGGGGTGAAATAGGTCAACAACAGGGCGAGCCAACTCGCCCTGTTGTTGCGCCCGTATCAGGCGCTCAGCATCATCGGGTTGAGCGCATTTTCAGCCATCAGATAGTCAGCACCCAGTGCGCTGGCCACGGCCTCATGGGTGATGTGGCCCGCGTGGACATTGAGTCCGTTGCGCAGGTGTTCGTCCTCCTGCAGAGCCGTCAGGCCCCGATCGGCCAGTTGCAGTGCGTAGGGCAAAGTGGCGTTGGTCAGTGCCATGGTGGAGGTGCGTGCCACGCCGCCGGGCATGTTGGCAACGCAATAGTGCACGACACCATCCACGGTGTAGGTAGGGTCCTGGTGCGTAGTCGCACGGGATGTTTCAAAACAGCCACCCTGATCGATGGCGACATCCACAAGCACCGAACCCGGCTTCATGGCGGTAACGTGATCACGCGTCACGAGCTTGGGTGCTGACGCCCCCGGAATCAGAACAGCACCCACGACCAAATCTGCCGCCAGCACGTGCTGTTCCACCGCGTCCTGGGTCGAATAGATACCCACGACCCGGCCCAGAAACAGATCATCCAGCTGTTGCAACCGAACGATTGACCGATCGAGGATGGTGACCTGGGCTCCCAGGCCTGCAGCCATCTTAGCGGCCTGGGTACCCACGACCCCGCCCCCCAGTACCACGACTCGGGCGGGCTCCACGCCGGGGACACCACCCAATAACATGCCATTTCCACCCTGGGCTTTCTCGAGATGATGGGCGCCCGCCTGAATCGACATGCGCCCCGCCACTTCGCTCATGGGAGCCAGCAGGGGCAAACCGCCGCGAGGGCTGGTAACGGTTTCATAGGCAATTGCCGAAGCACCGGACGCCTGCAACAAAGCGGCCTGCTCGGGGTCGGGTGCCAGGTGCAAATAGGTAAAGAGAATCTGACCGGGACGCAGCATCCGGCACTCGTTGGGCTGGGGCTCTTTGACTTTGATGACCAGTTCCGCGTGGGCAAAGATCTCTTCCGGGCTAGCGACAATATGCGCGCCCGCGGCTTCGTAGCTGGCGTTATCGAAACCGATGCCGGCACCGCCGTTGTTCTCCACCCAGACCTGATGGCCACGACTGACCAGTTCACGGACACCTGCAGGGGTCATGCCGATGCGGTACTCGTGGTTTTTGATTTCCTTGGGGATGCCCACAATCATGTTCTTCTCTCCCTAAATTTCCAGACACTGCCGTGAAGGTAAAGCGCGGCGGGGAAACAACCCGCCAGCGCCGGAAGGCTGTTATTCAAGAGAGTGAAAATAAACCGCTTCAAATTAATTTTTCACTGTATTTTTATAATAAATGCAGTCGAAACAGCTTATATATTTGTTTATTATTCTACTTTCGACCAACTATAGGCCACACAGCTCTTTTCAACACTGCCCGATATAACAAGGAGAACTATCGATGCCGGACGCGAGCCTGAGCCGTATCGACCGCAATATCCTGCGCAGCCTTCAGCAGGACGCTCGCCTCAGCTATGCCGAGCTGGCCCGGCAGGTGGGCCTGACCACGACCCCCTGCAAGGAACGGGTCAAACGCTTGGAGCGCGACGGTTATATCCGGGGCTACCATGCCGACCTCGACCCCGCCAAACTTGGCCGAGGGCTGGTGGTCTTTGTCCAGATCACGCTGCAGCGGACCGCGGGGGATGCTTTCAGCGAGTTCACCGAGGCTGTGCGGGATGTGCCCGAAGTCGAGGAGTGCCATCTTGTGGCAGGCAACTTTGATTACCTGATTAAAGCCAGGGTGCGGGACATGGCCGACTACCGGGAGTTTCTGGGAGGCCGCTTGATGCAGCTACCCGGGGTGCAGGAAAGTACCAGTTATCCGGTAATGGAGGCGCTGCCCGTTGCGGCAACACCCATTCCGGTACAGCCAGGCTAAAAACCGAGAAGTGCATCACACTCAAAGCCAGATAGTGACGCATATTGTCACTTTTAGCGTATTCGCGCGCATTTACTTTGCAAAATGAATGGTGCATTAGTAGTCAAATTGCCAAAATAAAGCCTTTAGAAACAGCGCATTACTAGGAAAAATTCCTAATCTACTGGAATTCGGGCGCATCCGCGCTATTTCGGCGACAGCGCTCGGAAAGTTGGCACGGGTTATGCAAGACAGCTGATCAGAACGCGTCACCGTGGGGCCTGCTCCGCATGAGGGTAACCGTTTAGCGATACCAACGAGTTGAATCAAACCAGGAGTTACACAATGAAGACATCAAATCAAAAGGGTTTCACCCTTATCGAACTGATGATCGTGATCGCGATTATCGGTATTTTGGCTGCCATCGCACTGCCGGCGTACCAGGATTACATACGAAAGTCGGCTTATTCCGAGGTGACTTCAGGCATGGCCCCATTCAAAGCCGGCGTAACTGAATGCTATCAATTCCAGTCAGCACTGACCGCCTGTGGCGCGGGTAGCAATGGCGTCCCCGCGTCTTTCACAGGAAAATCAGTTGGTGCTTTAAACCAAATTGAAGTTTCCGCAGCAGGCGCGATTACGGCTACACCTAACGCGTACAAAGGCATCTTGACCACAGATACCTGCGTATTGACTCCAACCGCGGCAACTGGAAACACTGACTACCTGAATTGGGGCTACAC
>JAKMEU010000359.1 GCA_022425845.1 Luminiphilus sp.
GGTGAGTGCGATTGTCAGCGCCTGGCCGACCCGTCCGTCATTACCAGCCGAATGATCTGCCCATCCCGCAGCGCCGCAACCCTCGTGAGTCTTTCGCTCGCCACTGTCTGACAGCAGGCTGGTGCTGTGGCTATGGCTTCAAAGCTGGGGCACCCCGGCGGGCCGCCTTGGGCACTGAAGTGTTCCTCCGTGTGACCGTGAGACGCGTGGCTCGCTGATCCCGCCGCTTTGATTGCAGAAGAATGCACGCCTTCCGCCATGCAGGCCTCTGAAGCGCCTTAATTAGATTCCATAAAGAAACTCTATTACATATTTCTATATTTTTATGTATCTTTGCCTCCGTGATCGGCCCTTATGTAGATTCCGTTTTGGAATTAATAAGGGTTATTGATGATTTTAAGGAGAGAACGGGTTGCCGTCGGCTAAACCCGAGTGGGGGGCAGGGTTGTGAGTAGTGATTCAATGCTCGATAGCGAAGAACGGCAGGAGTGGCTCGATGCCCTCGACTCGGTGGTTCGTTCCGGGGGGATGGCTGCCGGAGAAGAGCTCATCACGGTGCTGTCGCAGCATGCGGAAAAAGCCGGGGTGCCGCTCCCAAGGGCAATAACCACGCCTTTTCGCAACACCATAGCGCCCCATCAGGAGCGCACCATGCCCGGCGACCTTTTCATGGAGCGGCGTATCCGCTCACTGGTTCGATGGAATGCGCTGGCCATGGTGATGCGGGCCAATGACAATAACGAGGGGCTGGGTGGTCACATCTCCAGCTTTTCATCCAGTGCGACCCTCTACGACGTCGGCATGAATTACTTCTTTCGCGGCACGGGTAATGGCCACCCCGGCGATCTGGTCTTTTACCAGGGACACAGCGCGCCCGGGATGTATGCGCGATCATTCCTGGAGGGCCAGCTAACGGAGCAGCAACTGGAAAATTTCCGCCGCGAGGTCGCAGGTAACGGCCTGAGTTCCTACCCCCATCCCTGGCTTATGCCTGATTACTGGCAGTTTCCAACGGTCTCCATGGGGCTGGGTCCCATTCAGGCGATCTACCAGGCCCACGTAATGAAGTACCAGCAAAACCGCGGTCTGGTCGACCACCGCGACCGAAAGATATGGTGCTTCATGGGCGATGGCGAATGCGACGAGCCCGAATCGTTGGGTGCGATTGCCCTCGCAGGAAGAGAGCGCTTTGGCAATCTTCACTTTGTCATCAACTGCAACCTGCAGCGACTCGATGGACCGGTGCGGGGTAATGGCAAGATCATTCAGGAGCTGGAGGGCGTATTCCGCGGTGCTGGATGGCATGTCATCAAGGTTATCTGGGGAAGGAAGTGGGATCCCCTGCTCGAGCGGGATACCTCAGGGCTGCTGCAGCGCCGGATGGACGAAGTCTGTGACGGGGAATTGCAGAATTTCAAATACAACGGCGGGGCGTATACGCGGGAACACTTTTTCGGTAAATATCCCGAGACCCTCAAGCTGGTCGAAGGCTTGAGCGACGACGACATTATGTACCTCAACCGTGGCGGTCACGATCCCTACAAGGTCTACGCGGCCTATGCGGCGGCCTGTGAAGAGACGGAGCGGCCCACGGTCATTCTGGCCATGACCGTCAAAGGGTATGGCATGAGCGAGGCGGGTGAGGCGAGTAACGAGACCCACTCCCTGAAAAAACTCGATCTCGCCAGCCTCAAGGCTTTCAGGGATCGCTTTGGCATTCCGATCAGCGACCGGGAGCTTAAAAACGTACCGTTTTATCGCCCTCCGGAGGACAGTCCGGAGATGCGCTACATGCGGGAGCGACGTGCGGAACTGGGTGGGCATATCCCCGCCCGCCGCGCGCGTTGCGAGGCGCTGCCTGCGCCGGCCCGAACCGCGTTTGCCAGTCAGCTGAAGTCCAGTGGCAAGCGGGAGATATCAACCACCATGGCATTTGTTCGCATTCTTTCGGCTCTGGTCAAAGACAAGGAGTTGGGTGAGCGCGTGGTACCCATCGTTCCGGATGAAGCAAGAACGTTTGGCATGGAAGGCATGTTCCGGCAGCTCGGTATTTATTCATCGGTGGGTCAGCAGTACACGCCCCACGACGCAGGCGGCATCCTGTACTACAAGGAGGACGTCTCAGGTCAGATTTTGGAAGAGGGTATTAACGAGGCGGGCGCTTTCTCTGCCTGGCTGGCGGCGGCCACCTCTTACAGTGTCTCTGACTACCCCATGGTGCCCTTTTATATTTTCTACTCGATGTTTGGATTCCAGCGCATTGGCGACTTGGCCTGGGCCGCGGGCGACAGCCAGGCAAGGGGCTTTCTCATTGGCGGTACATCGGGTCGGACCACCCTCAATGGTGAGGGGCTTCAGCATCAGGATGGCCACAGCCATCTGATGGCGGCCACCGTACCCAACTGCATCAGCTACGACCCCACCTACGGTTACGAATTGGCGATCATCATTCAGGATGGCATGCGTCGGATGTACGAGGCTGGGGAAAATATCTTCTATTACATCACCACCATGAATGAAAACTACCAGCACCCCGACATGCCCGAGGGCGTTGAGGACGGTATTGTTCGCGGCGCTTACCTGCTGAAATCCAGTGACGCAAAAGGGTCTGGCCGGGTTCAGTTGATGGGCGCGGGAACCATTCTGAGGGAGGTTGAAGCTGCGGCAGATATCCTGGCCCAGGATTACGGCGTCAGTGCCGACGTGTGGAGCCTGACCAGCATTAATGAGTTGGCGCGGGATGGCGCAGATGCCATTCGCTGGAGCCGCATGCATCCGACGGAGCCAGCGCGGACACCTTACCTGTCAGGCCTGCTGGCTGACCGGCAGGGCCCCGTCGTGATCGCAACAGATTATATGAAGGCCTATGCGGAGCAGTTGCGGGAATTTGTACCCGGCCACTTGACCGTGTTGGGAACGGACGGTTTCGGCCGCAGTGATACCCGCAATAACCTTCGGCGGCACTTTGAGGTGAGCCGGGAATTTATTGTTGCCGCCGCGCTGAAATCACTGGCTGATGAGGGTGTTGTCCCTGTGGATACCGTTGCCAAGGCAATAAGCGACCTGGGTATCGACGCTGAAAAAACAAACCCGCGATACGCCTGAGCAGGGAGGAATAAGGCTATGTCTGTCACTGTGACTGTTCCGGATATTGGTGGTGCTGAGGGTGCTGAAGTCGTAGAGATTCTCGTTGCCGTGGGTGACCTGGTTGAACTTGAACAGAGTTTGATTGTTTTGGAGTCCGACAAGGCTTCAATGGAGATTCCAGCTACGGTCGCTGGCAAGGTTCTCGAGTTGCGAGTCGCGCTGGGTGACGCCCTGTCTGAGGGTGATGCGGTATTGGTGATCGAGGGCGCTGAGGGTGCTGATGAGGCCGGCGAGGCGCAGGCGAGTGCCGCTGTAGACGTTTCTGAGGGCGCCAGCGCGGAGTCAGCTGAGTTACCCCAAGCGGCAGAGGTGAATTCTGCCACCGTCGACTCTGAGTCAGCGGTACAGGTCGAGCCCGCAGCTACAGACAATTTGCCTGCCGTCGCTACAACGGAGGTTTCGGAGGGCACTGGGCGTGGTGCAGATGCGCTCGCGGAGATGTCGGATGGTGATGTCTACGCGGGCCCTGCGGTGCGCAAACTGGCCCGGGAATTTGGTATCGACCTGGCGCAGGTGTCCGGCTCGGGTCGCCGCGGTCGTATCGTCAAGGAGGACCTGCACAGTTATAGCCGACAGCGTTTGCAGGGTGCACCGACGACCACCGCAGGAAGTGGTCTACCCACGGTTCCCGATATTGATTTCAGCCAAGACGGCCCGGTGGAGGTAGAAGCCCGATCTCGCCTCGATCAGGTGACGGCCAAAAATATGACCCGATCCTGGCTGAATGTACCTCATGTCACCCAGTTTGATGGGGCCGACATTACCGACCTGGAAAGCTTTCGGGCCAGCATGAAGCAAGAGGCTGAGCGGCGGGGCAGCAAACTCACACCCATGCCGTTTGTGCTGAAAGCTTGCGCCGTGGCGCTGGCCGCGCATCCAAAGCTCAAGAGTTC
>JAKMEU010000361.1 GCA_022425845.1 Luminiphilus sp.
CCGGTACCCTGAGGGAGCCCTCAAGGACGTCACCAATCTCACCGCGGAAGGGCCCGGGGGAACTGCCCAGGTAGTCGTCATCCTTGCCATTGTGGTGAACCGGTCCATTATCAGAAAGGTAGACAACCAGGGTGTTATCACGGATGCCGGCAGCATCGATAGCCGCCAGCACCTCGCCTACACGGTGATCATGTTCCATCAACATGTCGCCGTAGGCGCCGGCTGGGGATTTGCCCATAAACTCTTTGGAAGCGCCCGATGGGTAGTGCACGTGTGACCACCCGACATAGAGAAAGAACGGCGCCTCCTTTCCCGCGTGTTCCTCGATAAAGTCGCTGGCCGCAGCCGCTATGTCGCCCTCAACCTGACGCCGGTAGTCGAGGTCATAAACGCGAACGCGTTCCAGTTCACCGTCATCATTGGACTCCCAGATCGCAGGTGCGGTTTGGGCTATCAGTTCTTCGGGTAGCCCGGTGCGTCGCATGGATTCCGGATAGAGTGTCCCGTCGGTAGTTTCCAGAATCCCTACTCGATAGCTGTCGAAGCCCTGTTGGGTAGGCTGGCTTTGTTTCTCCTGGCCCAGGTGCCACTTTCCGGTCATGCCTGTGGCGTAACCATTTTTCTTGAACAGTTCGGCGATGGTGAACTCTTCGTCCTTCAAAGTGAGTGGAGTGCCTGCGACGATGATGCTGTTGAGTCCGGATCGCACGCTGTAGCGGCCGGTCATCAGACCTGCACGGGAGGGTGTGCAGCCGGGCTCCACAAAAAACTGGGTCATCATCAGGCCTTCCGACGCCAGCTGGTCAAGATTGGGGGTGGGCATTCCCCGCATGTCACCCCCGCTGCCGTAGGCGCCGATATCACCGAAACCCAGGTTATCGGACAGCATGAGTACCACATTGGGTCTATCTGCAGAATGAACGGAACCCGTCATGGCGAAAAGCAGGATCGTCAGAATTGATCTGTAACCCAGAGTGAGTATCAAATTTTTCATGCTGTGCTCCGTCGACGCGCTAGCAGTCTGATTAAGGGTTGGGTTGGCTCAGCCATTCCAGAATGGCCCTGTTGGTTTCCTCCGGGTTGTCCAGCATGCACCAGTGGGATCCAGACGACAGCTGTTGGTACTCCCAGTCAGCGTTGACGTAGTCTCCCGATGCCTGCATGTGTTCCTCCAGCAGGTACACATCCCCGGGACTCCACAGCCCTAGTGTGGGCACCTTGATCTGGGGGTATTGCAACTTGCCAGCACGTGCCACGACATAGCTCTTGGCAAGTGGATTGCCGCGATCCCAGTTCAAGTTCGCCCGCATGGCGTCGGGCTCTACCAACCTGCTGCACACTTCATCGATATGGGGGTGGGTTGTGGTGATGAATTCCCTGAAGAAAGCGCAGTTATCAAGGGTATACAGATCAACGGCGGCTTCTTGTGTGTTCAGGTACATGTACCAATTGTCGCGCAGGCTATCGATGTTGAGGTTGGAGAAAAAGACGGCGGGATGACTCATGGACACCGCGACATGACGCAGGAATTGCTCAGGAAAATGAGTGGTTAGCTCCCAGCTGGCGTAGGCACCCCAGTCATGGCCCACAATATGGCTCGGTGGCAGCTCCAGATACTCGATCAATGCCACCAGGTCGCCGATGATGCGTTCACCCGCGTAGCGATCGGGGTCTGCGGGCTTGTCGGTACGTCCATAACCCAGCATGTCAGGCACTACGACACGATAGCCGCGAGTGACCAGAACATCGGTCAGGCGATCCCAGATTGCCCCGGTATCGGGCATGCCATGAAGCAACAGCGCAGTGCCCTGGATGGCCTCACCACTGATGGCAACGTGGTAATTGACGCCATTTATCGGAACCGCTACAAACTCTGTCAAAATGGGTACTCCCATCTATATTAAACTTTTGTTTAGAATGGTAGTTTGCATGTCCTACGTGAGCAACAGCCGGCTACAGTTGTGGCAACAATCTGACATGAAATGACGGTTTTGGCGGGTGGGCTTGTATTTAAACTGCGGGAAGATGCCCGCGGGCCGTTAGGTGACCTGCAGAAGTGGCAATAGAGGATCTTTACAGCGCAGCTCAGAAAGATCCACGGGATTGGAGACCCTCCATGGTCAATGGGAGTGATGCGGGTGACGCGAAATGTTGATCGTCATGTGAGGGGTCGGCATGGTAGTAATGCATAACCGTGTCACCCTGTGAGGTCAGCGCCTAGGTGCTGCCCGGGGAAACCCGATGACATCAGGATGGTTTTAGGGGCTATAGATGGCAAAACAGGTTTTGAGTCGGCCACCTGCCAGGAAATCGGGTGTCGAGCGCTACGAAAAAATTATAGCTGCGGCTGAGTCTTTGATAGCGGAAAACCGCTCCCTTGCGGCGTTGACGCTCCAGTCGGTAGCGGCAGAAGCGGGCGTTCCTCGTGTATCTCTGTACTATTTTTTTCCATCGATTGACGCTTTGATTGACACGCTTTACCTGCGCGGAATCGACAAGATGGTCGCAGAAACGACGGCCTTTTCCAATGAGAGCGACTGGCGTTTGGTGATGACAGCAGTGATGGATAATGCCAGAGCCTTTTATGCCCGCAATCCTGTGGAAATGACTCTCTCGCTTTCGCCCAACTCACTGGTTACGACCAACCGGGTCAATCAGGCTTTCGGGCAGGAACTTTACAGGCTGCTTACCCAAAGCGGAGCGATCCCCTCATCACGAGCATTGATAAGAGTTTGTGAGGTGGTCACCGAGTTGGCTGATTGTGTCTGGCGCAAGGCCTTTATCGAGCATGGCAAGATTACAGCGGCGTATCATGACCACGCCAAACGCGCCGTTATGAGTTACCTTGAGAGCTCCCTAGAAGAGTTG
>JAKMEU010000367.1 GCA_022425845.1 Luminiphilus sp.
GTCTTGCAGGTCGCGGAGGCGGCGACTGACCTTGCGCCCGATCGGGCGGTCTGGATTACCGAGCCGGTCCTTGGCTCAGAATACAGGGGTCGGCCCTTGCCCCTGTGGCAGGTGTTCAATAGCGCAGAGCCAACGACGGTGGCTTATCTTGACGCTGTTTCAGGTGAGGTTGTCGCAATCCGTAACACGGCATGGCGCTGGTGGGACTTTCTCTGGTCCCTTCATATTATGGATTACGACGACCGGGACACGATTGGTACGCTTCTCCTCAAAGCCTTCTCGCTCCTCGCGTTGCTCACGGCGCTAATGGGGATTGCTCTGTTCATCTCACTGCCCCGGAAGTGGCGCTGAGACGTCCGGGTACAACTCCTATCTATTGCGATGCATCGATCGAAAGGATGGCTGGGAAATCACCCGCCGCAGGCGGGGGCATAAGACCGGCCATGAGATGTCACAGATACATCAGCGGCCATAGGTAAGCGAAGAAAACGCCTGTAGCCAGCGTCGCGGCGGCTATTCCCAGTGTCCAGGCGTTGTATCGCCGCAGGCGCATGCAGGCGGCGGCTTTCAGGGGGTCGAGAGGGCAGGGGCTGCGGCGCTGGTGCCAAACCAGAACAGCGCAGCCCAGCAGCATCACAGCTGCAAAAAGAAACAGGGCCCCCTTGTGCGCCGAAAGCCACATGATTCCCGGAAACGTTGAGGTAAGCCCAGCCATCACTGCGCCGGCACCTATGGAAATCAGCAGCGCCGGAAGGGCGCAGCAAATGAGCGTGGAGGCGCTGGTGAAAAGGGCCAGAGTGGGAGCAACACTATCGCGCCAGTTACCCTGCATGATCAACGCGCTGCGATGGCCGGATTTCGATGGATTGCTGCGATCCGATAGCCTGCCTGGACGGCAAGCATTTCAATGGTCGAATCGTCGAGGTCATACTCTGGCCTGAGCACCAGATTCAGGGCTTTTGTGTCGAGATCAACGTACACCGCGGCCACTTCTTCCCGTGCGCCAAAAATTTTGTTCATGGCGGTTGCACAGAAATCACACACCACTCCCAGCACCTCGGCCACCACCGGCTTTCCGCCGTCGGCAAGCGCCGCCTCAATTTCAGCGGTTGTGGTCATTTCAGCGGGCCCTTCAGCATCGGTTTGCTCCGGCTGCTCCTGCGCCGGATGATGCATGTGTGCCTCCGGGTGGTCGAGAGCCGAGTGAGACCCGTGCGTCTCGTGGTGGTCGTGCTGCGCGAGGGCCAGCATAGGAACGATCAGTAGCAGGCTGATCGATAAGGTTTGGGTGAATAATGTCATGCCAAGGCCTCCTATTCAGAAACGAAACGTAAAGTTGATCAGTGGTGATGGGTCGGTAAGGTTGAACCCCAGCTCCAACAGAGCCGGGCCTTTGAAGAAGCGTAATAGCGGCGTTATGGAAACAGAGTCTTCCAGGCCCGACCGCTGGTCCACCTCCAGCATGAGCCAGGTATGGAGTTCATTGGTATCCCCCTCGTAGGGGGCCCAGCCGAAACGAAATACCTGCATTGCCGAATCACCAAAGTGGCCCGCGTCGAGGTACCGCGCGTTATAACCCGCAAACAGGCGACGGGTTTCCCAGTCGGCCATCACGCCAGCGAAGCCGGCGGCGGTGCTGCCCAGGGGGTTTCCCGATGTTGCCGTTGCCACCCCAAGGCCTCCGTGCAGGTAGATATTGGCCTGATAGTCTCTGCCAAACCAGCGCTTGAGCAAGTAGGTGGGCTGAATGGCTGTTAACAGGTAATCGGTATCCCGCATCCACTCGTTTCGCAGACCGACTGACCAGGCTGGAGTGGGGGTGTAGTGCACCAGAGCGGAGGTCGATTGCCGATTGGATTCCTCGATCAGGGTCCAGCCCCCGACATAGGATACGGGGCGGGCCAGCCCAGTCACCGGAGCAAGGAGCAGCAGGGCCCACAGAACGGGCTTCATTTTTTCTTACCGGTTAGGATATCCACCAGTTCGTTGACTTTTTCACGACGGTCACCCACAGAGCCCTTCGTCAGTGCCTGCTCAACGCAGGTATCCACGTGGTCTTCAATGATCAACGTCTCAAGACTGGCCAGGGCGGACCGTGCCGCCTGAACCTGCCGGACTACGTCGACACAATAGCGGTTTTCATCCACCAGACGACGGACAGCACGCACCTGCCCCTCGATACGGGCCAGCCGTTGGTCTGCTAGTTTCTTGGTTTTTGCCTTCATCAATATACCCTAACAGGGTATGGGTACATGAGCAACTGGGAGGCTTGCCGAGCCGGTAATTTTGTAGCCATTCAGGGTTCCAGAAGAGCGTGCCCTAACCGGGTGTTTGCAGATGAATAGAGGTCGAAAGTGGTCACCGGTTCTGTCGGTGCGCAGCCGCGCAGCTACGCTTTTTCAGGCCCGATACCGCCTCGATCTACTGGCTGCGTGGCGGGTTGCGCAGAGCGGGCTCGAAAATAGGGGCTGAAATCACTACACAAGGGCCGCACCAGAAGGTAGCGTGGTAGACGGATGTTGCGGGGGAGGAATCACTATGGGCTTTTGGGCTTGGCACCGAAAACAGACAGACCTCTGGCAGGAGCGTCTCGGACTCGATGATTACCAGCTGCTTTGGATAGGGTTTCTGAAGGGTTTGCTACTGGGCGTGCTACTGACTCT